>SLHN01000008.1 GCA_007136145.1 Thioalkalivibrio sp. | reverse complement strand
GAAAACGGCGGTCTGTGACTTTTTTATCAGAAAAGGCTTGAAATACGACACCGTAGCGTATATAAAACACCTGTCATTCACGGAATGGCACGAAGCGGACCCGCTACCCGTGTTGCAAACCTGTTTTTTTCACTGTCCTGGGAGACAACCAAATGAACAAGAAACTTCTCGCAGTTGCCGTTGCCGCCTTCGTGGCTGCGCCGGCCGTCGCCACCGCCGACACCACGCTGTTCGGCCAGTTCAAGTATGAAGTCGGTTTCGTCGAAAACGTTGCCGGCGATCGCGGCGCGGTACATTCCAGCGCCGGCACGCGCCTCGGCATCCGTGGCGCCGAGGACCTCGGTGGCGGCATGCAGGCGATCTACCGCTTCCAGACCGGTTTTGCGCAGGCCAACGGTGGATTGACCAGCACGAGCTTTAATCTGGACGAGGAAGCTTGGGTTGGTCTGCAGGGTGGCTTCGGCCGTGTGCTGCTGGGTCGCAGCGACACCGCGATGAAGCTGGCTCACATTCCCTTCCGGAACTTCGCTGACACACTGGCCGACCTTAACAACCGTCCCGCCAGCTGGGGCCGCGCGGAAGGCGTTCACTACACGACTCCGAGTTTTGGTGGCCTGACGATTTCCGCCACCGTCGAGCCGAATGGTCACAAGACCGACAGTTACTGGGCGTTGGCCGCCATCTACCGTCAGGGTCCGCTGTTCGTTTCCGCAGCGGTTGAAGGTGCCCCCGATACCAGTGACACCTACCCCCTCGATGGTCTCAACACGACCTTGTACCAAGGTGGCGGCAAACAGGTTGTTGCTGACAGCACCAACTGGCAGGTCGGTGTTAGCTACAACTTCGATCCTCTGACTGTCGGTGTGCTGTACCAGGACATCGATGACGTCGCCAAGTGGGTCACCGTCCCGGTGTCGTTCAAGGTAACCCCGAACGTCACCCTGCGCGCCGCTGCTCAGTACCGCGACCGCGACTACGCCGACAGCATGACGAACGTTGCTTTGGGCGTGGGCTACCACTTCAGCAGCCGTACCGAACTGTACGCCAACGTGTGGAACGATGACGAGATCGACATCGTCAACCGCACGCCGAACGGCGGTATTGGTGGTGGTGCCGACGCCAAGACCCATTTCGCCGTAGGTCTGCGTCACAGCTTCTGATCCGGCCCCGGCCTGATCGTTGCACGAGGCGCCCTTCGGGGCGCCTTTTTTATGGGTGCGCACGCAGGGCGCACTGCTTTGATCCCTCCGGTCGCGCTAACAGCCGCGACCCTTGTCCCCAGCAGCCCATTCATTCGCCGCACATCCCGGTAGGAGCCGAGGGGGTGCAGGCGGTAGGAGGCCAGCTCTCTGGCCGATCCGGCGCTCTGCCGGGAACCCCCGTCCGTGCCTCGCTACGGGTCACCCAGGTCAACGCGGCTTCTCAAGTCGTATCCGTTCAGTCCCCCGGTTCCATTTTTGCCCTCACCCCAACCCTCTCCCGGAGGGAGAGGGAGTTTGCGGCAGGGGGACTGAACGGATACCTCAAGTCAAGGTGGCTTGACGCTGTCCTGATAGTGTGTACGATGTGCATTATGAGCAGCGCGGACTTGATTCGGCAGTTACAACGTGCCGGATGGACGTTACGTGCGGTGAAGGGCTCGCATCACATCTTCACGCACCCGGAGCGAGAGGGACACATCAGCGTGCCGCATCCCCGCAAGGACCTCGGGAGAGGATTGCTCCGCAAACTGCTCAAGCAGGCAGGGCTGGAATGAGAGGTAGCCGGCAATGAGGTACTCCATCGCGATCGAACCGGGCGACGAGCAGCACGCTTTCGGCGTCGTCGTGCCCGATCTGCCTGGCTGCTTCTCGGCTGGGGACACGCTGGACGAGGCCATCGACGGCGCCCGCGAGGCGATCGAGCTTTGGTTGGAGACGGTGATCGACGATGGCGGCAGCGTGCCGGCCCCATCTCCGATTTCAGAGCACCAGTCGGACCCCGAATACTCCGGGTGGATCTGGGCGGTGGTGGACGTCGATCTGGCGTCGTTGTCGGACAAGGCGGAGCGGGTGAATATCACGCTGCCGGCCCGTGTGCTGCGCCGGATCGACGCGGCAGCGAAGGCTGTGGGCGAAACGCGCTCGGGCTACATTGCGCGCCGAGTGCTGGAGAATCCGCGCGTCTGAATATTTGCGCGAGTCTCCAGCACGTGGGGTGGCTCAGCGTTTCCGCAGCCGGAAGTCGAAAATGAAGGGTTCGGCGGGGCCGACGACGATCTTTTCGAAGTCCCGATGCCGCGGATTGAGAATGATGTTCCGCTCCTGGGGAACCACCGCGCTCGGGACGATGAGAATGGCACTGGAGCCGCGCACGATCCAGTCTGCCCCGACCTGCTGCAACTCACTATCCTCAAAACGGCTCTGCCAGCCTGTCGGCAGGTCGGCCAGGGATACTTCGTCCTTAGAGATATCGTTGGGAATCTCCGCCGTGATAGAAACGAAGTTGTAGCTGAAATGGCTCGGCTCGATATGTGCCAGCGTCTCCAATACTGCCGTTGAAAGGTTTTCCGAGGTATAGATAGCCAGCAGGCCTTCGGGAACCCATCGGCTTCCAGCCTCCCGGTTCCCGATCCCCGAGAAGGCGGTTGCCGTATATTTTCTTGTCGTCAGCCGCCAGACCCGCACTCAGCTATAGACTCCGTGCTCGATGCGGGTCAGTACGCGTTCCACCATGTCGGTGCCGGCCTCGGTATCGAGCAGCAGGAGTGGGATACTGCCCAGTGACCGATTCGCGGACTTCAGCCAGTCCAGCGCCACGTCCTCGTTCTCGAAGACTTCATTGGCGCGGGCATAGGTCTTGGCGAGCCGATACAGGCGATCCGACTCTACCGGGTCCAGCGGTTTTTTCTCTTTCCGCCGGCGCTGCAGGGTTCGATCGGACATGCCGATGATCGGCAGCAGATCGTGTTCCGTGGTCCGCAAGGTCCTGGCCAGGTGCAGAACGCTGCTCGCCGGCAGCCCCTTTCGGATGTCGTCGACCGGGCTGTAATCTTTCTTCACGCGCCCATACAGCGCATGACTCAGCAGGCCCGAGTGGGTCTTGTCGGCCTCTGGTGTTTTCGGCAGGACTCGGTGCACCCGTGCTGCCTTTCCCTTCTGGAGCGTCTTTACCAGAATTCCGGGGGGACGATCGGGGCGTTGTGCGACCTCGGCGTCTTCTGTGCGTTTCGTCATCGCGGTTCTGCTGGGTAGCCTCGTTGCCAGATGGCGGAAATATACCGCCATCTGGCGAATTTCTCAATCCCGATCCAGCGACCGGACTCTCGCCGACCATGACCGTCCACCTGGCGGTTACCCGAGGGGTACAGGCAGTATGCAGGAGCCAGCCTCGTGTCCCTGGCCACCAGTAGGCCAGAAAAGCGCAGCGTCATCCGCCGCACGGCGTCCGTGCTCCGGGGCGGGGGGCTGCGGCCATCCCGGCTCCGCACGGCGGATGACGGCCTTCTTTTTCATCATTGGGGGTGGCCGCCCGCGCCATGACAGTTCGGCAGGCGGGGGGTGAACCCTGGGAGTCACTGTTCGCCGGTCCGCTTGGACGGAGTGTCGTCATGAGTTACACTTTTTTGTGTAACGTGCGAGGAGGGCCAGGAAAATGGAAGCCACTACCAAGGATCTACGTTTGCATACCCGCGAACTGCTGGCCGCTACTGACCGGGGGCAGGAGGTGATCATTACCTATCGCGGGCAGGTTCGGGCGCGCCTCGTTCCCCATGCGCAGGATGAACATCCAACCAGCGGTTCCGGGCGACGCAATCCGCTATTCGGGCTCTGGCGTGGCCGCGACGAGTTGTCGGTTGATGAGCAGGTGCGCACGATGCGCAGGAGCCGGTTTCAGTCCTGATGCTAATCGATACCGATGTTCTGATCTGGAATCTGCGTGGCAATGAGATCGCCGCGGATCTGCTGGACGGGTCCCCCGGATTCATTCTCTCCACAGTGAGCTACATGGAATTGGTGCAGGGTCTGCGGGACAAGGCGGAGCTTCGACTATTGCGCGGAGCGCTGCACGGCTGGCAGGCGCGCGTGATGCAGATCAATGAGGACATCTCCGCACGCGCCACCTATCTGGTCGAGGCGCATGCGTTAAGCCACCACATGCAAATGGCCGACGCGTTGATCGCAGCAACCGCGCTGCACCTCGGCATGCCGCTGGTGGCGGCCAACGATCGCCACTACCGGCACATCGATGGCTTGGAGCTGGAGATCTTTCGGCCCTGAGGACCGAGGGCTCGAATCGGGGTGGTTCACAGTGCGGACCGAAGGGGATCGGCGTTTCCTCGGTCTGTCATCTGACAGGCTGCTAGATGGCTTGCCTCCTACACGAGGCGCGAGGGGTGGAGGGTGAGTCCAGCCTCCGGTCGATTCTACGCGTTAATAGCCGGCGGGTGCCGACAGGGAGTGTCGGCACCCGCCTTGCCGGTGTTTGTCGGTACTTACCGGTTCAGAGATGGATGATCGCCGCCACCAGGGATCGGTTGTCCACGATCATAGTAGTCGCCGACCGGCTCACCGCGCTCCTGCCCCTGGGCGCCACCGACGATCGCCGGATG
>SLHN01000134.1 GCA_007136145.1 Thioalkalivibrio sp. | reverse complement strand
CCTTTTTTGATTTCAGCTGTGAACGACTGGATGGAACACTCGAGAACCTGAGCGCTTACCGCGGTCAGGTGATCCTTGTGGTCAATGTTGCGAGCGAATGCGGCTTCACTCCGCAGTATGCGGGGCTGCAGGCTTTGCACGCGGCCTATTCCGGGCAAGGTTTCCAGGTGCTTGGCTTTCCCTGCAATCAGTTCGGTGGCCAGGAACCTGGTGGCCCCGATGAAATCGCACGTTTCTGCAGCAGCCGCTTTGACGTGAGTTTTCCTCTGTTCGCGAAGATCGAGGTGAATGGCAAGGATGCCCACCCGTTGTACCGGTTTCTCAAGCAGGCTGCCCCCGGTGCCCTCGGGACTCACGCCATCAAGTGGAACTTCACCAAGTTCCTGGTGGGCAGGGATGGAAAGGTTCTCGAGCGATTCTCGCCGACCACGCGCCCGGAGGACCTACGCGGTGCGATCGAGGAAGCCTTGCGGGCTCCGGGATCGCAGTGAGAACAGTCTGGATGCCGGACTCGAGCCACCAATTGACTCTGTTGGGTGGACCCGATGGTCCACCGCACGGAGATGATCACTGGATGCGGATTGCACTGCGGAAGGCCGAAGCCGGAGCACAGGCGGGTGAGGTTCCGGTCGGAGCCGTACTGGTGCGGCATGGGCAATGTATTGCATGCTCACACAATGCCCCGATCTCCGAGTGTGACCCTACGGCGCACGCCGAAATTCGGGTGCTTCGGGAAGCTGCGCGGCGCTTGGGAAACTACCGGCTTCCAGGGACAACGCTCTACGTTACGCTTGAACCATGCCCGATGTGCGTGGGTGCGATGGTGCATGCTCGCGTGGCCCGGCTGGTATATGCGGCGAGCGACACTCGAACCGGTGCGGCTGGCGGGGCGCTCGACCTGGTGGGCCATGAGTCACATAACCATCGCATCGAGGTCACGGGAGGCGTGTTGCGGGAACAGGCAGCGGAACTGTTGCGTGGTTTTTTCCGTTCTCGGCGCACCATGGGCAAAGCAAAGACGGTCACAGCGCCAGTGGGAGATTGAGGTAGATCGGGCTTTGCCCCGGTGTATCGTTCGGGTGCGGAAACAGGTGGACCAGCCAGTCGTAGTAGCTGCGGATGTTCTGGACATAGGTCACAGGCTCCCAGCCCCGCGCGTACCCGTGACGGGTCTTCTCGTGCCATTCGCGCTGGGCCAGCTTGGGCAGCCAGTTCATGACATCCAGCCACAGGTTCGGATCATCACCTCCGGATTCGGTGAGCCGGCGCGCATCCAGAAGGTGCCCCAGGCCGACGTTGTAGGAGGCCAGTGCCATCCAGGTCCGGTCCGGTTCCTCGATCTCGGCCGGCAGGCGCTCGAGCATTTGCAGCACGTACCGGGCGCCGCCGTCCACACTCTGGTACGGGTCGGTTCGATCGTCGACGCCAAGCGATCGGGCGGTGGCATTGGTCAGCATCATCAGCCCTCTTACGCCCGTCGGTGACACCGCCCCGGGATCCCAGTGCGACTCCTGATAACTCACTGCCGCGAGAAACCGCCAGTCGAGGCCATAGGCCTGGGCAACATCCTCGAACAGCGGCCGGAACCGATCGAGACGATCATCGAGAAAACGTGAAAAGCTGATGACATCGACGAGGTTATGAACATCCAGGTGCCCGAAGTGGCGGTCGAACAGCAGCTCGAACGCTCGATTGGCTCGCAACGTGTCCAGGTACTCCTGTGCTGAATCGATCAGGCTCTGGTCGAAGCCGGATGGAAACAGCCAGACCACCTTCGAGTCGGGGTCGAGTTCAAATGCCTTGCGCAGATTGGGATGGAGGCGTTGCAGCCGGCTCAGTTCGATCGATGTCAGAACCGCGTAGTCGATGAAACCCTGCTGCAACGCGAACGCCAATTCCGCCCCATCGGCGTACTGGATCAGTTCCAGCGGTGCATCCTGCTGATCGGTCGACGTCACGGGCCTCAGGTCGGCCGGTAGGCTGAGCATCGAACTTACCCCGATTCGGGTTCCGGGGCCCAATGTATCGAGCGAGTCCGCATTGTTCCCCTCGCCACGCCAGTATACGAGCGACCTTTGCGTTGGCAGGATCTCGGGCCCGACGGCGATCGCGGGGTCGTCGCTGGGGGCCGTCAGGAACCCGGCAGCGAGGTCGACACGCTTGGCACGGAGGAGGCGGTAGGCATCGTCCGGGCTGGCGACCTGGATCACGCGCAACCTTGCCCCTATCGAATCGGCCAACCCGCGCAGGAGCGCCAGTTCGAAATGATCGGAGCCATTGCTAAGGTCGATGAAGGTGTAGTCGAGCCGGTGGCTGACCAGAGCGACTCGCAGCTCCTTCTTGAACAACGCAAGGTCAAGGGCCGATGGAGTATGGTTCCAGGCCCAGACCATCAGCACCGACAACACAAGCGCGAACACCGCAATCTCGATGCGGCGCAGAAGGCTGTTTTTCGGGCGTAGCGGCGAGGGCAAGCGCATGGTGCCTGCGATCATAGCCTTTGAGCGGGATTCCGGCGAGGTGCTTTCTCCGCCGTGAGTCCGATCGCAGGCGCGGCAATGTCGTAATGCGGTTCGAAACTGTCAGCGCGGGTCTATCACGCTGATCCCCACTCCTGTAGAGGGAACCGGTCTATCCCGAGCGTAGCAGCCTGCCGCCAGGGCAGGGCTCTGCACGGGGCAATCGACGTTCAAGGCGATTTCTGTCAAACCAGAAGTCGTTTTGCTGGTCATTTCGTCCGTCTGCTGTATTGTCCTCCCGGTTGCATGGAACCGCCATGCCCCCGGGAGGGGCGCCTTGCCGACGAACGAAAATCCGGCGCAACCCGGTATCCTGTGTTCCGGCAATCGCCTAAAAACTCATGAACAGACCGCCGTTCAGTTCGTAATTGGCGCCAGTGATGTAACCCGCGCGGTCGTCGCAAAGCACACCGACGAGGTAGGCGACCTCATCGGGTTCGCCCATGCGTGCCATCGGGACCTGGGCAACGATCTGCTCCCGGACCTCCTCGGCAATGGCCTGGGTCATTTCGGTGGCGATGTAGCCAGGCGAAACGGTGTTCACCGTGACGCCCTTGCGCGCAACTTCCTGCGCCAGCGCCATCGTGAATCCGTGGGCTCCGGCCTTGGCGGCCGAGTAATTGGTCTGGCCGAACTGGCCACGCTGGCCGTTCACGGACGAGATGTTGACGATGCGGCCCCAGCCGCGTTCGACCATTCCGTCCACAACCTGACGGGTTACGTTGAACAGGCTGTCCAGGTTGGTACTGATCACGGCTTTCCAATGGTCGGGTTCCATCTTGCGGAAAGTCTTGTCGCGGGTGATGCCCGCGCAGTTGATCAGTACATCGACCGGCCCGACACGGTTCTCGATGTCCTTGACCATGGCCTGGGAGGATTCGAACGACGCTACGTCACCCGAGGCGATCTCGAAATCGCGGCCTTCATCACGCTGCTTCTGTTGCCATTGTTCGGCCAGATCCTTCTCCGCCGGGTAATAGCCCGCAACGACCCGAAAGCGCTTGGCGGCCAATTCGATGCAAATGGCCGATCCGATGCCACCAATCCCGCCGGTGACCAATGCTGTACGTGCTGCCATGAATCCTCCTGTTGGCGGCCTGTCGGAAGCAGTCGGATCGGCTCCATCGGACCCGGTTCCGACCGTTCCCGGCCGGTTTCGTTAATGATCAGGCAGTTGCCTTGGCCGCCGCCTTCTTAAGGGACTCGCCGGCAGCCTGGACGTTCTTGTTGGCTACCTGCACTTGCTGGTCCATTACGTCGGCAGCGGAATCGCGAGCCTCGGTAAGCACTTCGATCGCGCCACGGAAGTTCTTCAACCACTCCTGCCCGAAATCCTGGGCCAGCTTGGCCTGGCTGCTCACCAGTTCCTGGTAGCCCTTGGCCTTGGTCATGGCTTCCATGCCCTTGGCGTTGGCTTCCATCATGGTGTTGGTCAGGTCGAGCTGTTGCTGGAACAGCCGCTCGCTGGCGCGCATGTTGATTTCGCCAAGCTTGCGCATGGCCTCGAAAGTGCCCTGGGCCATTTCATTATAGGCATCGATATTCAGGTTTTGCATGATGGTCTCTCCGAGAAATGCCACCGCGCCCGTCTTGGTGCAGTGCAGCATTGTTGCATTGCAGCATAGGCAAGGGTGACGTCAATGTCAAGCCCGCTGTCGGTTCCGTGCATGGGGTGGCTCAGGCGAACGATGAGTCCCGATTGCTGCGGGGATCATGCCGGCACGGTGTCAGCGCGGACATCCTCGCTTTGATCGTCAGGGGTGCAGTGGATCCGGGGGTATCAGGGTCTCGGGAACCGACCATGGAGCGACTGATTGCCTGCTCTGGCCGGGAGATCTGGGCGTACCCGTCCGTGACTGGCGCGCGCCAGTCAACTCCGGTCCAAGGGTAAATGCTGGCCGAAATGCTCCCGGTACGCGGGACGGCAGCTACTTCTTCCGACGCGGTTGCGCGTCCCGATCGATACCTCGAAGGCCGGCTGCGCGGAAGAATCCATCCTGCATTTCACGCCACAGTTCCATGTTGCGCTCGGTCAGTTCGGTCCAACTGTCCACTGCATTACCCGGGATCAGTTGGTCCAGTTGGGACTGCATCTGCTGCTGCTGTTCGGAGTAT
>SLHN01000106.1 GCA_007136145.1 Thioalkalivibrio sp. | reverse complement strand
GCTCCGCGCGACCCGGATTTGTGGAACCGCCTGGCACAAGTACGGTTGGAACAGCAGGATTTCCAACAGGCTGAGCGGATGGCCGAGCGTTCGCTGCAGCTCGGAACCGGCGACCGCGCACTGATGCTTTCGAACTGGCGGATCATTGCCAGTGCCCGTGAGGGGCTGGGCGATATTGAAGGTGTGCGCAGGGCGCTGGAAGAAATCCGGCGCTTGGAGCGGGCGGTTGGCTGAATCCGCCGCCGAAATTGCCGAGCGTGCTTGTGCTGCCCTGAGCCCGGGCGGAATCGTCGCGCGTGCCGTCCCCGGCTTTCAGCCGCGCGCTCCGCAACAGGTGATGGCCGGGCTGGTGGCCGAGGTCATCGCCGATGCGCCTTCGGAACTTCTGGTCGAGGCTGCCACGGGTGTAGGGAAGACCTACGCTTACCTGGTGCCGGCGTTGCTGTCGGGGCGCAGGATTCTGATCTCGACGGGAACCAAGACCCTGCAGGACCAGTTGTATGAAAAGGATCTGCCGATGGTCTGCGAGGCCTTGGGTCAGCAGCCAAGACTCGCTCTCCTCAAGGGAAGATCAAATTACCTCTGCCATTATCGACTGGAGTCGGCGGTCACGGATGGTACTGCGCGTGGGCGTCAGCTAGTGACTCTCGAGGCGCTGCGGAGGCTGATGCGCACTTCGCCGACCGGCGACCTGACTCAGGCCGATATCCTGGCGGAAGACGCGCCGCTCTGGCCGCTGGTGACTTCGACGGTGGATAACTGTCTTGGCGGCGAATGTCCGCGCTTGAACGAGTGTTTCGTCGCCCGGGCACGGCGCCGCGCGCAGGAAGCGGACGTGGTCGTGGTCAATCATCACCTGCTTCTCGCCGATATGGCCCTGAAGGACGAGGGATTCGGGGAACTGCTTCCGGAAATGGACGCGGTGATCGTCGACGAGGCCCACCAGTTGCCGGAAATCGCGGGAGCTTTCTTCGGGCTCGCCGTGGGCACGCGGGCGATCCGCGACCTCGGCCGGGATGTGCTTCGGGAGATGGAGCGTGACGCCCCGGATATCGTGGATCTGCGCGAGCGGGTCGATGCACTGCAGGACGCCGTTGCCGCACTGCTGCACAGTTCCCGATCCTGGCCGGCGCGGGCGAGCTGGAGCGAGTTCGCCGATGACCCGGACGTGCTTGGTGCCCTGTCCGAACTGGACCGGACACTGGGAGAAATGGAACAGTCACTGGCTTTGGCCGAAGGGAGAAGCCCGGGGCTTGATCAGGCTCGCGGCCGCTGCGGGGTTCTCCTGGAACGCCTTCGCTCCTGGGCTGAGGAGAGTTCCGAGACCGTGCCCTGGGTCGAGCGATTCACCCAGAGCCTGGTACTGCACCGGACGCCACTGGATGCGGCTCGACCGCTTGCCGAGCGCCGGGCCGCGCGTCCGGCGAGCTGGATTTTCACCTCGGCCACACTCGCGGTGGGCGAGGATTTCAGCCACGCCGCGCGGCGCCTGGGTTTGCCCGGCGATGTCCGGGCGCAACGGCTCGACAGTCCCTTCGAGTTCGACCGGCAGGCCTGCCTGGTCCTGCCGGAGCGTGGTTTGCCGAATCCGAATTCGCTGGGATATACACGTGCCTGTATCGATTGGGCCTGGCCGCTGCTCAACGGGAACCCGGGCGGTGGTTTTTTTCTGTTCACCAGCCACCGCGCGCTTCGGGAAGCGGCCGGGCTGCTACGGGATCGGCTGCCCGCGGAGAGGATGCTGCTGGTTCAGGGTGAACAGCCGCGAGGGGAGTTGCTCAGCCGTTTTCGCGCATCGGGCCGGGCCTGGCTGCTGGGCGCGCACAGTTTCTGGGAAGGCGTCGACATCCGCGGTGAAGCTCTGTCGATCGTGATCATCGACCGGCTTCCGTTCGCGGCTCCGAGCGACCCGGTGCTGCAGGCGCGCGCGGCGGCGATTGAAGCAGAGGGAGGCAGCCCGTTCATGCAGTTTCAACTGCCGCAGGCGGTGCTGGCGCTGAAGCAGGGCGCCGGACGTCTGATTCGCGATGCCCGGGATGCCGGGATTCTCGCGTTGTGCGACCCACGGCTGACCAACAAGCCATATGGGCGGCAGTTCCTGCGCAGCCTGCCGCCGTTTCATCAAACCAGTGACCCGTTGTCGGCCCTCGAATTTCTGCGTCGGGCCAGGCAGGAGCGGAGTAACATCGTATGCGCCTGATCGCGCTGGAAACCGCGACCGATGCATGTTCGGCGGCCTTGTGGATTGATGGCGAGCTGCGTTGGCTTCTCGAATCCCGGGCCGCAAGAAGGCATGGCGAGTTGATTCTCGAGCAGGTCGACCGCCTCCTTGCCGAAGCGGAGTTGCGTCCTGGACAGTTGGATGGCGTCGCCGTCGGCCGTGGACCCGGAGCCTTCACCGGGGTGCGCCTTGGGCTCGGAGTGGCGCAGGGCCTGGCATTTGCGATCGACCGGCAAGTGGTGCCCGTGTCGACCCTGGCCGTACTGGCCCAGCAGGGTCTCGAGCGCGGTGCGTGGCAGGTGTTGGCGCTGCTCGACGCGCGCATGGGCGAACTGTACTGGGCGGAGTTCGAAACGGGAGCCGATGGCCGGATTGGGGGCGCGAAGGAGTTCCTGTCGAGCCCGGAAGGAGTTACCCCATCCTGGGCAGCTGCCTCTGGCGGCCGTTCGGCCTTGGAGAGGCGTATCGAGCCGGTGGTAGGCGCAACGGGAGCATCCCGGATCCGACAGGCTGCCAGGCTGGCCCTGGGGTCCGGGCTGGCCGCTTATCCGGATCTCGCACTTCGATGGGGACTGGACGAAACCGAAATGGATCCAGCGGCGCAGCCCTGCGCGCGAGAGGTGGCCATTTTGGGTGCCGCGGCGTTTGCTCGTGGCGAGTCCGTAAGCCCCGAACTGGCCCAGCCGGTGTACCTGCGTGATCGTGTCGCGGAGCCACGCCCGACTCCCGGGACGAGTGCCGGCATAGTCGGTGGAAAGCCTTGATGGGAACGATGCCGGAACCAGCCGTGTTTCCTTGGTCGATTCCGTTGCGCGGGCGGATCAAGGTTCGTGCGGAGGACTTCGTCGTGGACGAAATTCCCGCGACCGTGCCCGACGGGGATGGTGAGCATGTGTGGCTATCCATCCGCAAGACCGGGCATAACAGCGAGGATATTGCCGAATGGCTGGCACGCGCCGCGGGGGTGTCTCGGGTTCACGTGGGCTATGCGGGACGCAAGGACCGGTTTGCGATCACCAGTCAATGGTTCAGTGTGCAGTTGCCGGGCAAGGATGCACCGGACTGGGTTGCCACGGCACCGGAGAGGGTGGAAATCCTCAGCAGCGAGCGGCACTCGCGCAAACTCAAGACAGGGCACCTGGCGGGAAACCGTTTTCATCTGCGCTTGAGCGATGTAACCGGTGACCACGACGCTGCCGATGCGGTGCTGGAAAGGATTCGCTCGCGGGGGTTGCCCGACTATTTCGGCGAGCAGCGTTTCGGTCATGACAATCTGGGACGGGCGCGGGCGTGGTTTGCGGGGCGCCTGCGGCCACGCAGCCGGAACCAGCGCAGTCTCTACCTCTCGGCGGCACGGGCTGCGATTTTCAATGCGGTGCTGCGGCGTCGGGTCGAGGAGGACACCTGGGAGCGTTTGCTGCCCGGCGAACTCGTGATGCTGGATGGTTCCAACAGCATCTTTCCGGCACCGGTGATCGACGACGACCTGCGGCTACGTTGCGCAAGCCTTGATCTGCACCCGACCGGGCCTCTCTGGGGCCGCGGTGACCCGGGTTCGACCGGGGTGGTTCTCGCGCTGGAAAGTGCCGTCGCGGATGAACATTCCGAACTGGCGCAGGGGCTTGATCGCGAGGGCCTGGCACATGCGCGGCGGCCGCTGCGGATGCGGCCCACGAAACTGAGTTGGCAATGGGATGAGGGCGGTGATCTGTTGCTGAACATGGAGCTGGGTCCGGGGGAATACGCAACCGGCGTGGTCGGCGCCATAGCGCAACTGCAACAGCAGTGAGCATGAATCAACCTGCGTAGGGTGCCGTGAGGCGCAGCCGAACCGCACCGTTACCACGCTGGCCACTGCCCCCAGGCTCCTGGGCCTCGGACGGTGCAATTCGTTGCGCTCATTGGCGCCCTGCGTTTTTTGTACCCGGGGGTGCTGTTTCGAAGGCGCTCTTGATCAGGAGTCGTCTGCACCCCTGGTTCTTGCAAGCGCTTGTTCCGCACGTTCGGCGCGAGCCTCGGCTTCGATCCGGGCGGTGATGTCCTTCTGAACGCCGATGTAGTAGGTCAGCTGGTCGTCGTCGTTATAAACCGGGGTGATCGACAGCTCGTTCCAGAACAGCGATCCATCCTTGCGATAATTGCGCAGTACCACGCGGCAGGGTTTGCCCTCGTCCAGCGCCGCCCGGATCTCGCGAACAGCGGGCTGGTCGGTGTCATGCCCCTGCAGAAAACGGCAATCGCGATAAAGGATCTCGTCAGCCGTGTATCCGGTCAGTTCCTCGAAAGCCCGGTTGACGTAGATCAGGATATTGTCCTGCCCTTCCTGTTCGGCGATGACAATTCCATCGTTGGACGCATCCACAGCCAGGGCAAGCAACTCAGCATCGATCGTGCGGGTCATCGTTCGATATTTCCG
>SLHN01000046.1 GCA_007136145.1 Thioalkalivibrio sp. | reverse complement strand
CCCCAACAAAACCATTCTATAATAGTGGAAACCGCTCGTGGGTCAGGTTGGGGGTTCCGCCATGGTCTTGTTCCCGTGTCTACGTTGCCGTTTCCCAGCCCTGCTGGTTTTCCTGCTTGGAGCTTTCATTGCCGGGCAGGCCCCGGCGCAGACGGCTTCCGACGCCGAGATCATTCAAGCGGTGGATCAACTGTATCGTGGTGGCCCGGGTCTGACCGATCGCAGCAGAGCGCTGGTCATCGAACAGAACGGTCGCATCAACTCGCTGGCCGCCGACGGGCGTATCGATCTTTCCCGATACCAGAAGGCCCAGGAGTATTTCTCGAACGCGAACACGATGGCCCGAAACAGGGCTGCGTCGCAGGTGGGGGTAAGGGTGACCACGCAGCCCCGTCCTCCAGGCAGGTCCTACAATCCCGGCACCGATACCGATGCACTGGTGACACGCATCGACGCCAGAAG
The DNA here is from genome assembly GCA_007136145.1 of Thioalkalivibrio sp. Classification (GTDB taxonomy): domain Bacteria; phylum Pseudomonadota; class Gammaproteobacteria; order Ectothiorhodospirales; family Ectothiorhodospiraceae; genus Thioalkalivibrio. The sequence continues at coordinate 4,186 of SLHN01000046.1, read as the reverse complement.
CCCGCCGATCACCAAACAGCAGCTCGATGCCCTGGACACCGCGCACCAGCGCGAAATGAAGCGGATCATTCGCGGCCTTGGCCGCACACCGCCGGCGGGGCGGCTCGACACCAACACCGACTTCATGCCGGTTCCGGAGCACACCACCCCGGAGGTCTTTGCACAGCAATCCCGCGAGATCAACGCCCGTGGCGGTGCCGCGTACAATGACCCGGCAGCGGTTCGCGTCGAGTATCAGACGCGCCCGGGAGGACGCGGCAACATCAGCGTCTCGGATGCGGGACGTTACGTAACCGAGATGCAATACCACGCCGACCGTCATTTCCAGGGCGCGGAGGATCTGAACCGCCAGGCCCGGGCGCTGAGTCGTGCGCATCCCAATCCCACGGCGGCGCAACAGACGCAGATCAACGATCTCCAGGTGCGCGCCCGCATCAAGCAGCATCAGGGGGTGAAGTATGTGCAGCGGATCAACGACGTGTCCGCGCGAGTCGGGCGGCAGTTCGGCGTCGAGGTGCAGGCTCCCCCGGCCACCGATCTGGATCGTGCGGTGCAGCGCGCTGCCGGGACGAGGGCGCCGCTGCCGACCGACGGTCCGGCTGGGCCTTTGGGCGTACGCCCGGTCGAAATGTCGACGATCAAGTCGGCCGGACTGAGCGAGCAGTTGACGCGCAAGGCGGTGCTGACCCACGCCGAGACCATGGCGCGGGTCGCAGGTCAGGTTGCAGCACACTCTCCGGGGCAGGCGCTGGCGGCACGCGACAGCATCGCCAGGAGCATGGCGCGCCTGCCACCAGCGCAGCAGGGCGAACTGATCCTGCAGGTCGAGCGCACCGCGGGCAAGCAGTTTGCCTCCGATGTCGCACGGCAGGCGCGCCAGTATCAGCGGCCGGTTCCGACGCACGGGCCCGGGATGGGTCAGCGCGCGGCCGAGGCGGTCGGAACCGCGATGAAGGTGGTCGCGATCCTCAACGTCGCGCAGGATATCAAGGAAATCGTCACTGCCGACGATCCGCGGGCCGTGCTCGGGGAAAAGGCCATGACCTATGCCGACGGCATCGCCGGAGGCGCAATCACGACCGCTGGCAAGCTGGGGGATCAGGAACATCTGGTCGTCGAGCACGATGCCTATCTGCGCAATGCGGAGGCCGTGCTGTATCAGGCACTCGAGGCCAAGCTGCGGCGGATGGGTGTCGAGCGCGACGAGGCGCGTCGGATCACCAACGACTACTACCGGGGCGATACTCGCGCCCTTCACGCGAAGGCGGCGGAACTGCGCGCCGCCGGTGTCGTCGATCCGCATCCGGAGCGCAGTGGGGTCGAAGGAATCTCCGCCTGGGATCAGGACGACACGGCGTTGGAGCGGCTGGAGCAGATTGCCCAGGGTATCGGCCATGGCGTGAAGCGTGCGGTTGGCTTTGCGCAGGAGGCAGTCACCGACACCGCCGAGATTCTGGTTGGGCTGACCGAGGTCGACGTGGTCAAGGAACTGATCTGGGAACGCGATCCCCGATTGCTGGTCGACATCTATCGCGAATCCCAGGCGCGTGATGCATCGGTCTCGGAACAGCGCCAGGCGATGATCGATTACCTCGAGGCCCTGGGTGCCTCGCCGGTCGGTGCCCGTCGGGCCACGGCGGCCCTGCTCGATGATGGCGACGTCTCCGACTTTCGCCGTCTGGTTGGCGTATTGGAGGAAAAGGCCGATGAACGTCGTCGTGCGCTGACAGCGGCTGCCGAAGGCGAAGCCGATACCGACGATGCGGCGCCCTACGATGACTTTACCGGCTGGGCTTCCGAGACCGCCGGCGAGCTGGTTGCGACAGAGCCGGAACGCGACCTTGCCAATGCCGTGGCCGAGATCCTCGACGGTGCCGGAGGGGTGCGGGTCATCCGTGGCGACGAGGGTAGCGCGGGGGTGCCGAGCCCGAACACGGTGGTGCTGGCGCATTCCGGGAGTTGGTCCAAGGCGTACGGCGGATGGCGTACCGAGGAGAGGCCTCCGAATCCACCGGTGCAGGTTGGTCCGGTTGCGGTGGGTCCCGGCAAGTACCGGGCCGAACTGAGTTACTCGCCCGATATTCGTGCCTCGATGACTGCTGGGAATTTCAATACGGGTATGAGTCTCACCCATCGCTACCGGGGTCTTCCGGGTGAAGGCGACGGCGTCCGCGCAGCCAGCCTGCGACCGGGGGCGCGCCACCGGCCCCGGGGTGATGCCGCGATCGATTTCACGCTCGATCGCCCCGGGCAACTCGAAGCCGTGTTCACCGTCGCCGCGAGTCGCGGCCAGGCGGGTGGCTATGCCGAGCACGAGCAGAGCTACAGTGGCCGCGTCGTGTTTCTCGAACCTCTGGCCGACGAAGCGGGGACCGGCGGTACCGTGCTCATTTCCGGGGATACCGTTCGCGCCGGTTCGCGCGACGCCACGGTTGGCCTGTGGGATGGCACGTTGATGCTGGTTCGCGCGGGCAGCGAAATGCGCATCGAAAACATGGAGGACGGACGCTTGCGCGTCACCGTGCTCAAGGGCGCTGGGCGCTTCAGTCGCAGAGGGGACCATTTCGGCCGGATCGAGGTCGTGGCGCCCGATGGTCGTCATCTGGTCCGCCCGGAAGGCACGGATTTCGTGGTGACCCCGACGACGGTGGAAGTGGTCGAAGGCAGCGTGCTGGTCGTCGGCGAGGGGCAGGAAGCAGTCCGTGTCGAGGCCCGTGAGCGGCTGCGTTGGGAAGATGGCGGGCTGGAACCCCTGGAGCCAGACCTGCTGGACGAAGGGCTGTCCGCGGATGGCATTCCCCTGCGGCACGACCTCTGGGTATCCGACCCCGATCCCGAGCCGTACGGTGTCAAGCAGTTGACGCGGGACGGTGCCGGCCTGACCGAGGGCTGGCTGTTGGCCGATCCTCCGGCGCGCTGGCGGCGGGGGACACAGGCTGGGCCCAGGGCGACGCTGGAACTGGTCGACGCGAATACCCTTCGCGCTCTGGTCCCGAACGGTAGCCGGCTCGACGACCAGGGCGACACCGCACCGCGGCTGCTGCACAAGGTCACGGGTGACTTCATCCTGGAGGCCGAGGCCCGAATCGAGGACGATGGCCGCGAGTGGGCCAGCCTGCAATTCGTGGCGCGTGCGCCGGGCGCGTTTCCCGGCGCGGTGCACGGGCAGTTCCAGCGCAATCCGGCCGATGGCGCGGGGCAGCACTACTGGCTGGGCGCCCCGATGCTCGTGCGCGCCGCGGGAGGCGTAATGCGCGTTTCGGCCCTGAACGATGCCAGTCTGACAAGCTGGCCCGAGGCGGGGCCGGAACCGGTACGTGTGCGGCTGCGCCGCGACGGCGATCTCTGGTCCTCGGCCTGGAGTCGTGATGGGGCGGTCTGGCATACGAACCGCATCGCGCAGCCGGACCTTCCCGAAACGCTTTGGGTGGGCTGGGCGTTGATCAACACCGCGCAGAAGACCGCTCCGGCGTCCTTCATGCTGCGCGACGTTCGCCTGGAGACCGTGCCCCGGGGCAGTCAGGCGATCGCGCGATGGCATGGATATGCCAGTCATGGCGTGGTCGAGGCCACGACTCCGGAATCGGTGGTATTGCGTCTGGACGGCGAGGTTCCGGGTACCGCGCGGGCGTTCATGAGCGAACCGTTCACCGGGGATTTCGATGTCGAGGTTCATTTTCACGTCGATGCGTCGACGGTTCCCGCAGGCGCTCTGCGACGCTGGACCCTCGCCGCGGTGGATCCGGAGGAACGCGGGCTTGCCGTGGGCAGCGAGGTCACCGCCTCGGGTCAGCGCTACGGTGTGGTGCATCAGACCACGGCGGGTTACAGCCCGCGGACATTCATGCAGCATGGGTCGGCGGTCGTCGACGAACCCGAGGGGCGGCTGCGGCTGGTGCGCAGCGACGGGGTTCTAACGGCCTGGTTCTGGCGTGGTGGAGACTGGCGATTCTTCCGGCAGCTTCCCTATCGGGGAAGCGGGCAGGCGGAATTCAGGGGGCCGATGCTTCTGCGTCTCGAAGTCGCCAATGGCGTCGGGTCGGTTTCGGTTCCTGTGGAAGCGCGATTCGAACTGAAAGCCATCCACGATTCACCCGCCGACCGCCTGCGCCAGGAGGGAATCGCCCTGCAGGGCGAAGGCGACCTGTTCGGCGCGCTGGAAAAATACCGCGCGAGCCTCGATCTG
>SLHN01000173.1 GCA_007136145.1 Thioalkalivibrio sp. | reverse complement strand
TGTCGACCCCGGTTTCGCGGAACGAATCCGGCTCCCGCCGGCGGCCAGTGACTGCGGCATAGGGCGACAGCGTAGCCGCGAAACGAGCTCCGCCCGACAGGCGTCCGCGCGGGGCGAGATCCATGTCGGATTTCACGGATATCGCCTTTATGGTAAAGGAGCAGGATGGCGCGGGATGTGCTTCGCCCGGTGGTTGCGAGATGACACTGTACCCACTGGCGCGGATGCATGGTCCGCGGCGGGGTTTGCTTCCGTCACTTTCAACGCAGGTCAGAGGAGACTGCAATGGAGTTCTTTGCCACCGCCCGTATTGGCACCGACGCCAGCGCCCTGAAGAGTCAGGTGACGCTCGAGAGCCTTCCGGTTTTTTGTGCTTCCATCGACACAGTGCTGGAACAGGCGGGTGACAGCGGTCGTATCTACTGCGTATGGGGTGAGTTCGCGGTGAACCGCGAGACGATCCGCGACGGAGTGCGATTTACCCTTCCAGGCTGTCCAAACGCACTCGCATGGACAATCACCGCCAGTTTGTCGCCGGAGCCGGACGCCGTCGTGATCCATTGCACCATCAATCGCAGGCAGCATGACCCAGACTTCATCGAGACCATAGAGGCATTCGTCGACGACTGGCGCCAAGGTCTGGAGGCTGGTCTGATTCAATAGCTGCAGGCATATTCATTTGCGGCAGATCCATGGCCTCAAGTCTGGACAGCGGGCTGCCGAGAGAATCGCAAGTTTGAGCGCACGAATGCTCGACACCAAGTCTCGATGTGAGGGATCCCTGAAACTGGTTGGCTGGTCCGTTTCGGAGAAAGTCGATGTGTGGTCGTTTTGCCCTGTATACCCCACGCAGTCGTATTGCGACGCGTTATTTTGACCTTCAGTTGCCGGTCGGTGACGTGCACGCCCGTTACAACCTGACCCCGGGAACCCAGATAACCAGCATCCTCGCGATGCCTGATATGCCGGTATCCTTCGCCTTTTCGCACTGGGGTTTCCGTCCCACGTGGGCCAGGGCGGACGCCCCCACGCCAATCAATATCCGCGCGGAGAAGGCAGCAACGAGCCCCTACTTCCGGTCCGCGTTCGGCCGGCGACGCTGCCTGATACCCGCGAACGGTTGGTACGAGTGGCGCCGGACCGAGACAGGTAAGCAGCCCTATTACCTTACCCTGAAGGAACCGGAGCCGGACGAGGTGGTGTTTTTCGCGGGACTGTGGGAGCCGGCGGGAGCAGGTACGGAGACCCGCTGTGCGATACTGACCGAGCCCGTGTCTCCCCTTTTCGCGTTCATCCACGACCGGCAACCGGTGATGCTGGATACGGAATGCCGTTGGCAGTGGCTCGACCCGGAACGGTCGGACCGGGAGTCGATCCGCCAGGCTGCCCGGCGGCTGGATCCGCACCGGATCATCGCGTATCCGGTGTCAACCCGGGTCAACCGGTCGGATAACGATGACCCGGGGCTATTGGAGCCGATCGACGCTTCCGGGCCCGAGGAGTCCTGACCGTGAACTCGGCTGGGCCTTGCTGCTCACGCAGGGCCCCCCTCGCCCGCGCGACCGCCTACGTCCCCTTTCCCTTGGTGGTCGGCGTGCTTGTGTAGCCGAGACTTTCACGTTAGCTGTAATGGTCACGCCCGCCACCCCGAACCGAAGGGTCCAGGCGTAGGGTGTCAATGAGCGCAGCGAATTGCGCCGATCGAGGCCCGGAGGCCGGGGCCGAGGCCAGCGTGGTATCGGTGCGGTTCGGCTTCGCCTCACGGCACCCTACGTGGATTTGCGCACGCTAACGCCTGGTTGTGTCCGTGCCGCCGGGTCCATTGTGATCCGCGCCGTTTGCACCCAGCGCGGACCGCCGCGCCGCCGCCTCGACGACGATGCGTTCGCGGATGACCGCATCCGCGGCAAGCAATTCGTCGAAGTCGCGCGCGTCGAGGAACAGCAGGTGGCTGTATGCGGTGGCATAGACGTCGGCGCTGCGCGGCCGCCGGTCGATCAGGCCCATTTCGCCGAAGAAGGAACCGGGAGGCAGAGGTGTCGAGATCCCGCTATTGCGGACCTCCAGCCCGCCTGAGGCGATGAAATACATGCCGTCGGCCCGGTCGCCCTTCGCCACCACACGCTCGCCCGGTGTGGCCAGCCGGGGCTTGAGCAGCTTGCCGACACGCTTGGCCTTGTCCACCGGGAGGTCAGCGAACAGCGTCGCCTGGCGCATCAGGTCGCCGAGCCTCAGACCCAGGTCGAGCGGCGGGCGCGACCGGATGCGCGCTCGGCGCTGTTCCAGTTCCCGTTCCAGATGGTCATATACCTCGGCGCTGATCAGCTGCTCCTCCAGCCGCTCCCGATAGTTGGCCGCCTCCATACGCAATGCTGCCCGCTCGATGTGTTCTGCCGCGAGGTCCCGAGCGTATTCCGGGAACTGCACCTGCAGTGCGCCCAACGCGGCCTTCGTTGCCTGGAGCCGTTCTCCGAGGAGGGCATCGAGGCGTTCATAGACCGTATCTCCGAACAACGGTCGCAAGGCAGTACGGTTGTATTCCAGGAGTTCCCCGAGTACGCGCCGGCTGATCAGCAGGGTCTCGAAGCCCGATTCCAGGGCTCGTTCGAGCGGCGCGTCGAGACCGAGCTGACGATGCAGCCATAGCGCGACCTTGAACCGGCGGGTACCGACGGCATCGTGCCGGGCTGCTGCATCCCATGCCGGCACCCCCTCGGCCCGCACGCGATCCGCCAGGCGATCAGCGGCGACCGCGAGACTGGCAAGGTGCGAGCGGGACACCGTCAGTTCCTCGAAATGCCGGAGGTAGAGTTCCTTTTCGCGGGTGGCCAGAGTCAGAAGACCGACCTGCAGTTGATCGTCAGTCGACAGTGCATCCGGTTCGATGTCGTTCGAACCGGCTTCGGTGTCGAGCTGCAATTCGACGGTTGCATGGTCGAGTGTCGACGCATCCAGCGAATACTGCTTCGCGGTGGTCTGCATGCGCTGGCGGGTTTCAGCCTGTGACAGCCGCAGCACGCGGTCGCGGAGGGCGGCCTCGAGTGGGTCGAGCCGGTCGAGGCCGAGAAGGCGCAGCAAGGGTCGTAGCGTCGGCGCCGCCAGGACCAGGGTGAAAAACACGAACCCGACCGCCAGCCCGGCAACCGTCTCGCGCAACTCGATCGGCAATCCCGGCATCTGGGCGACCGCGAGAGCGAGGACCAGCGTGGTCGCGCCGCGCAGGCCACCCCAGATGATCACCAGCTTGAAACGATGGTCGATGGGCCGGGTCAGTCGGGTCCATACCAGCAGAGGCAGGATCCCGTAGAGCACTACGACGCGCGCGAAGATCGCCAGCAGGGCGATGAAAAGGACCACGCCCGCATCGAAAAGAGTGAGTTCCGCGATGAGTTGGGCAGCCAGCATCGCGGCCAGGATGAAGATCAGCGAGCTGGCCCAGAATTCGATCTGTGCCCAGGTTTCGACCAGGGAGCGCCAGTTGTGCCGGGTCAGCCGCAGCGGTCCGTAGGCGGCGACGGTAAGCGCGGCGAAAACAACCGCCACCACGCCTGAGACCTCACCGTAGACCTGAGCCACGGTGTACGACAGGTAGCAGAGTGCAAGGGCGGCCGTGGCCTCCGACGTAGTGTCGCCGCCGAGCCGCGGCATGACCCAAAGCGCGGCCCGACCCATCAGGAAGCCCAGTAACCCGCCGCCGACGAAGCCGGTGACAAACTCGACCGCAATGCTGCCCCAGCGTGGGGTTCCACTGCCGAGCATGATCGCAATCAGCATGCTGAACAGGGCGATTGCGGCAGCGTCGTTGAGCAGGCTTTCCCCCTGCACGAGCGTCGTCAGCCGCTTGGGTGCGCCCAGGTCGCGGAAGATGGCGACGACAGCGGCAGGATCGGTCGTCGCAATGATTGCCGCGAGTAGCAGGCTGGCCAGCAGCCCGATGCCGACGCCGCCGTGGACGGCAAGGCCGATCACGACGGTGGCCACGAATACCGCGACCACCGCCATCAACAGCACGGCCCATGCCTCCTCGATCATTCGCCGAACGTCGATCACGAGTCCCGCGGCGAAAAGCAGTGGCGGAAGGAAGACCGCGAGAAAGATGTCGGGTTCGAGACCGAGGCTCGTCATACCGGAGAGCAGATCGCCGACCGGGCCAAGGCTTGAATCGGGTGGAACCGCGGCCGCGAGAAGACCGATGGCCATGCCCAGCAGGGCGAGCAGGACCGTGTGCGGTACTTTCATTCGCTTGGCCAAGGGCACGAGCAGACTGGCCAGCAGCAACAGCACGGCAGCGGCAAGAACCGGGAGCAGCGGGTCGTACATGGGGGCGAGGTGTCGTCGCTCGTGCGGGGGTCGACCGCGCTACTCTACGATATCCCCGAGGGCCGCGCGACGATCATGCCGATTTGGCGTTCCGCGCCACTGGGGGTGGCGAAAAAGCGGGTGACCCCTTTCGCAGGTTGGCTCGAATCGGCCCGTGGACTAAACCGCTCGCGCGGTAGTGGGGGCGCTGATCGGGCCACAGGGGTTAAGAAGGGATCGGATCCATCTCCTATGTTCGGGAATGAGGCAACCCGCCTCGTTCTGCGACAGGAGCGATCCGATGACACACGCCATGTCCCCCATCAGCCCGCTGCGCCAACGCATGCTCGATGAC
>SLHN01000109.1 GCA_007136145.1 Thioalkalivibrio sp. | reverse complement strand
TTGCGGACAAATGGGGCATTCCGCTCGAGCAGGTGCTGGTTGCCGGGGATTCGGGTAACGACGAGGACATGTTGCGCGGCCGGCTGCTGGGCGTGGTGGTTGGCAATCATCACCCGGAACTGGACAAGCTCCGGGGCTTCGATCGGATCTACTTTGCCGAAGCCATGCACGCAAGGGGCATTCTGGAGGCGGTCGACCACTTTGATCTGCTGGGCCGCTGCGATGTCCCGAGAGAGTCGGAGCGAAGCAAGACGGGCTGATGCCTCCAGTTCTTCCTGCCCCTTGATGGTGGTCGCGGTGCCCGGCGCAAAGCGAAACCGCACCTGACTTTTGCGTGGCCTACCAGGGCAGGAGCAGGGCCAGGCCGGTAAGCACGGTCACGACTTCGAACACCCGCTTTATCAGGCGGTTGCCGTAGCGGTGGGCCAGGCTCGCGCCCAGATACCCGCCAGCGAAGCTGCCGATCAGGAGTGCGGGAAGCCATTCCCAGCGCACTTCGCCCAGCGTTCCGAGCACCAGGGCCCCGGTTCCATTCCAGAATAGCCCGACCAGCACCAAGGTGTAAGCCACGGCCTGCGTGTAGGACAACCCGTACCAGCGCACCAGCCAGAGTGTGACCATCAGCCCGGTTCCCGAGGTCAGCGAGCCGTTCAGCACACCGATCACAAACAGTCCCGCAGCACCCATGATCATTTTGGCGGGACCATGACTTACGCTGATGGGGTTCTGGCCAAGCTGAGGCCTCTGGAACGAGTACCAACCTAGGCCGATCGTCAGTATCCCAAGCGCGATCTCACCGGCGCGCGGGGGAATTTCGAGTACTACCAGTGCGCCTATAATCACGCCGGGCAGGCCCGTCCCAAGGATCAGACCTAGCCGTCGGGCCTCGAATGTGCTCTGCTTGAGGTGACGGAGGCTGGCCCCGGCACCCAACGCCACCGACGCGATCTTGTGGGTCGCGAGGGCGACGGGGAAGGGCAACCCCAGGAAGATAAGTGCCGGAAGCTGGAGCAGGCCGGCGCCGCCACCGGCCAGGGCTGAAAGGCCGTTGGCAACCAGGGCGATCAGCGCCAGACCGAGATGATCGAGGAGGGACATGAGGCAGACGATACGCAGTTTGGTGGTGTTCTTTCCATGGTTTTTTCTGGCCGCGCCGCTCGATGCACGTATCTACCAATGGGTCGATGATGCGGGGACCGTGCATTATTCGACGACACCACCTCCGTCGACATCGGACCGCGAGCTCAGGACCCTGGACGGGAGGGGCCAGGAGCGGCGGGTGCGGCCTGCTCCACCAACGGAAGAGGAACGAGAGCAGGCTGCACGAGAGCGCGAGCGCCTGGAGAGGGAAGCGGACGAACGTGCAAGGGAGAAAGCGCGACAGGAAGCCGAGCAAGCGGCGCTGCAGGTCCGCGTGCGCCAGCTGCGGCAAGCATACGCGAGTGTCGAGGAAATACTCGAGCAGCGTGATCGCCGCCTGGCGATGGTGGCGAATATTCTGGCATTGAGCGAGAGCCAGGAGCAAACCTTGCGGCGCGAGCGAGCGCGCATCGCCGCGCAGATTGAGCAGGAGGCGCCGGGTTCGAAAAATCTGGAACGCTACCAGTCCGAGCTCGCGGACCTGGAACGCAGGCTTGAGCGGGAGCATGCCTTCCAGGGCCGGCAGCGCGCAATGATTGAAGAGATCCGGAACACGGCCGAGGCCGATATCAGGGACTACGAGCTCTACGTGGCGCCGTCGCGCCATTAACGTGAAGGTCACCCGTAGGGTGCCGTGAGGCGCAGCCGAACCGCACCGATACCACGCCGGCCCTGCCCACCCAGACCTCGGGGCCTCGAGCGGCGCAATTCGCTTCGCTCATTGACACCCTACGCCTTTCATCACCGGGGTGCCGCGCGCCGCGGTCATGCACGCGCCATGCAACGCGTAGGAGGCCGGCCCTCTGGCCGATTATTTCATGATCAGGGTGGTGGCCCGAAGGCCATGATAGTCAGCGTGTGACAGGCCCACTAGCGGCTGATCAGCGTGCCGACGCCTTCGTTGGTCAGCAGTTCCAGCAGCACCGCGTGCTCGACCCTGCCATCGACGATGTGCGTTGCGCTCACACCGCTTCGCACCGCGTCGAGCGCGCAGTGGATCTTCGGGATCATACCGCCATGAATCACCCCGTTACGGACCATTTCGTCGACTTCCCTCGCGGTAAGGCGCGGGATCAGTTCACCCTGTGCATTGAGGACTCCGGGTGTATTGGTCAGCAGGAACAGCTTCTCGGCGTCCAGAACCACCGCGAGTTTCTCCGCCGCGGTATCGGCATTGATGTTGTAGGCGTTGCCATCGCGGTCGAAACCGATTGGCGCGATCACGGGGATGAAGGCGCTCTTGTCCAGGTTGTGGACGATCGCTGGATCGACACTCTCGATTTCCCCGACCAGCCCGAGATCCACGGCCGTCATGCCGTCGGGTCCGTTGACTTCGCGCAGGGGGTGGGCCCGGATCATCTGTCCGTCCTTGCCGGTCAGGCCTACCGCACGACCGCCGTAGCGGTTGATCAAGGCCACGATCTCCTGATTCACCAACCCCCCAAGCACCATCTGGACCACATCCATGGTTTCACGGTCGGTGACACGCAGACCGTGCACAAACTCGGAAACCTTGCCCAGCCGCTTGAGAAGAGTACCAATCTGCGGGCCGCCACCATGGACCACCACGGGATTCACGCCGACCTGCTTCAAAAGTACGATGTCGCGAGCAAATCCCGCCTTGAGGTGTTCCTCGGTCATCGCGTTGCCGCCGTACTTGATGACGATCGTCTTGCCGGCGAAGCGCTGGATATAGGGAAGCGCTTCGATCAGTACGTGGGCGACGGATTGGGCGGTGGTCTTGTCCATCGATTCGCTCGGGAGGGTTTGGAGCGCGTATTCTAGCAGTCTGTGGGGCGGGTATGGCCCCTGGGGTCAGTGCCGGCCGGAGGAACCGAATCCGCCGCTGCCGCGATCGCTTTCCGAGAAGTCCTCGACCACGCGGAATCGCGGCTGTACCACGGGAACGACCACCAGCTGCGCGATGCGTTCGCCGACGGACACCACGAACGGGGTATTGCCCCGGTTCCAGCAGGACACCATCAGTGGCCCCTGGTAGTCTGAATCGATAAGACCGACCAGGTTGCCGAGAACGATGCCGTGTTTGTGCCCGAGCCCCGAACGCGGCAGGATCATTGCCGCGTAGCCCGGGTCTTCGATATGGATGGCAAGGCCTGTCGGAATCAGCAGGGTGTCACCGGGCAGCAGTTCATGGTCGGTTTCCAGCAGGGCGCGCAGATCGACGCCCGCGGAGCCAGCGGTCGCGGCCTCGGGCAAGGGGAAATCCCGCCCCAGGCGGGGGTCGAGGATCTTCAACGAAATTTCGGGTACGGGCATGCTCAGGGCTCCGGTTCAGGCGATTGCCGGAAAAAGATACCGGGTTGCGCCGGGTTTTCGTGCGTCGGCAAGGCGACCTTCCGGGCTATGGTGGTTCCATGCAGCCTGGAGGGCAACGCAGCAGACGGACGAAAAGACCAGCAATACGGGTTCTTTCTTGACAGGAATCGCCTTAGTTTCGGGTTCGGTTCGCGTCAGCGTTCATTTGCTCGGCGACCAGCTGGATCAGGTCCCGGGCCAGCGCATCCTTCGGTTGCTGCGGAAACGTCTTTTCGCCGCCGGGCCAGAATACCGTCAGCGCGTTTTCGACCTGGCCGATTGCGCGTCCTCCGGACACGTCGTTCGCGGCAATCATGTCCAGTCCCTTGCGCGCAAGCTTGGCCAGCGCGTTTTCCCGAAGGCTGGTGGTTTCGGCCGCGAATCCGACCACGAACGGGCGCGGACGTCGAGCGGCCACCGTCGCGAGTATGTCGGGATTCCGGACCAGTTCGAGCCCGATATCCGGCGCGTCCTTCTTGATTTTCTGCGCTGCGGCCTCGCGGGGCCGGTAGTCCGCCACGGCGGCCGCGGCAATGAACAGATCACTTTGATCGACCCGATCGAGGACGGCTGCCAGCATCGCCTCCGCGGTCGCGACCGCGATCGTTTCGACGCCGGGGGGAGGGTCGACCGCAATCGGCCCGTGTACCAGGCAGACGTCGGCGCCGGCATTGCGTGCAGCGGCGGCCAGTGCCACGCCCATGCGCCCTGAACTGCGGTTGCCGATGTAGCGCACCGGGTCGATCGGCTCATGGGTCGGCCCGGCAGTGATCAGCACCCGGTGGCCGGCAAGCGCACCCGTTCCCAGCACGGCCTGCACGATCGATTCCGGTTCGGCCATCCGGCCCACACCCTCCTCGCCACATGCCTGATTACCGGATTCCGGCCCCACTAATCGGATCCCGCGGGTCAGCAGCAACGTCTTGTTGGCCTGCGTTGCCGGGTGTGCCCACATGATCCGGTTCATCGCCGGAGCCAGCAAGATCGGCGCTTCGGTGGCCAGGCAGAGAGTGGTGAGCAGATCGTCGGCCAGGCCAGCGGCAAGCCGGGCCATCAGATCGGCGCTTGCCGGGGCGATCACGATCTGATCCGCCCAGCGTGCGAGCGCAATATGGTCCATCCCGCTCTCGGCCTCGGCATCGAGTAGATCCGTGCGCACCGGCTGGCCGGACAGGGCCTGAAAAGTCAGTGGGGTGACGAAC
>SLHN01000250.1 GCA_007136145.1 Thioalkalivibrio sp. | reverse complement strand
TTTCTTCCATGTTGAAGGTTTCGCCGTTGAAGGTGACCTGCTGGTTGCGCATGTTGGTGATGTACTGCTGCATCTCGGGATCGGGGTCGATCAGGTTCGAGAACACCGGCAGCAGATTGTAGTTCCAGCCCTGGATCTTGCCGTCGCGGAAGTCGAAGTCCATTACGGCCAGGAACTTGGCGTTGGAGCCGGCGTTGGTGACCAGGCAGGTCCCGCCATCCGGGGTTTTCACCGGGGTGGGCGCGGGCACGGCGTCGTGGGTGTGACCACCGAAGATCGCGTCGAGACCGTTGACCATGCCGGCCATCTTCAGATCGACGTCCATACCGTTGTGCGACAGCGCGACGACGATTTCGGCGCCCTCGGCCCGGGCGGCTTCGACCTGGCGCTGCATGTCATCCGGGCGGATGCCGAACGACCACTGCTCGACCATGAACCGTGGGTTCGCGATCGGGGTGTAGGGGAAGGCCTGGCCGATGATCGCGACGTTCACGCCATTGATTTCACGGATCACGTAGGGCTTGAAGATCTGGTCGCCCCAGTCGACGTCGGTCACGTTCTGGGCGACGAAGTCGATTCCTGCTTCGGCGAAGTCATTTTCCACGACTTCCATTACGCGGTCGGCGCCGTAGGTGAACTCCCAGTGGCCCGTCATCACGTCGCTGGTCAGCAGCTTCTGCGCGTCGACCATGTCCTGCGCGTTGGTCCAGACGCCGGTGCCGGTGCCGCCGCCCCAGGTATCGCCGCCGTCGAGCAGCAGGGCGCCGGGACGCGAGGCCTTCATCTGCTTGACCAGGGTCGACAGATGCGCAAATCCGCCCACCCGACCGTATTTCTCCGCGGCCGCGACGAAGTCGAGGTAGGTGAACGCATGGGATTTCTTGCCGCCAGCGTCGATGCCGAAATGCTTGAGCAACGCTTCGCCGACGAGGTGCGGGGGCTGATTACGCATGCCCGCGACGCCGATGTTGATGTTCGGCTCGCGGAAAAAGATCGGGTTCAACTGGCCGTGGCAATCGGTGTAGTGCAGCAGGCTCACATTGCCGTAGCGCGGCAGGTCGTACATCGAACCGCGGCCATGGCTACCGGCAAGACCAGTGAGAGGAAAGCCGGCGACGCTGGCGGCGGCGAGCATTTGCAGGAATTCACGGCGGTTTACTTGCATGGGTCATCGACCTCCGGTTGGGTGACAATCGCGTGGTTTGCAGGCAGCGAGGGATAAACACTTAACCGGACGCTTCGACGCGGGGGTTCATTCCCCCCGATCGCGCGATCGGGTCAATTGCGGGCGTTTTCGCGGGCGACGCGCCGGGCGGTATCGCGCTTGTGTTCAATGCGCTCGATGTCGCGCGACGTTGCGTCCGGCGCCACCAGTGCGTCGTCGAATTGGCGTACGGCCTCTGTGTACTGGCCCCGATGGAAGAAGTACTCGGCCATTGCTTCACGGCTGATGGCGACCCGGCGGTCGGCATCGGCGGCATCCGCCTTCAGCCGGAGCAGATTCGGATCCGGGGTTGCTTGCCGACGCAGCAGTTGATCCGTGATTCGCACTGCCTCGCCGTGCCGGCCTGTTTCATGCAGGGTGAGGGCCTGCAGGTGTCGCACCACGGGGTGACCGGGGTAGACGTCATCGAGCTGTTCAAGAATTTCCAGTGCATCGCTGAAGCGGTCCTGCCGGCGCAATACGGCGGTTTCGGCGAGTGTCAGGACCAGCGTGGGTGCGGCGCCGGCGGGAATGCGCGCGAGCAGTCGTGCAGCGGCATCGGCTCGGCCCAGTTCGAGTTCCGCCACCGCCGCCTCGTATAACTGTACCGGGCTGTGCTCGCGCCGGGCTCGATGGTTGTTGATGCTGCGCTGTGGATCGGCGAGCGCGCGAACTCGCGCCTGCATCCACTCGAACAACCGCGTATCGTCGCGGGTGAAATCGCCCCGGATCTGCTCGGCCCTGCCGCGGGCATCGCTGATTCGGCCCAGCGTGACAGGGTGCGTGCGCAGGTATTCCGGAATCGCGTCATGGGCGCCGCGGCTCAGTTCCTGCATACGCTCGAAGAAGTCGGGCATTGCATGGGGGTCGAACCCGGCGGAGGTCAGGATCTGGATGCCTACCCGGTCGGCCTCGGCCTCGTTACTGCGGGTGAAGTCGATCCGGGACTGGATGCCCAAGGCCATACCACCGGCGATTGCCGCCTGGCCGAGTTCCGGGTCGATACTGGCGGCGAGGATGCCGGCGAGGACCGCCAGTCCGGTCGTGAAGTTGATGTCACGGCCGCGGGCGAACATCCGGGCGATGTGCCGCTGCGTAATGTGTGCGATCTCATGCGCGATGACCGCCGCCAACTCCGCTTCGTCCCGTGCCTCGACGATCAGGCCGGTATGGATGCCGACGATGCCGCCGGGCATCGCGAATGCGTTGACCTGGGCGTTGTCGACAGTGAGGAAATGGAAGGCTCCGGTTGCATCCGGAGCATTCGACACCAGCCGGTGGCCCAACGCGTCGATGTAGAACGTAATCTCTGGGTCGGTCACGAGCGGCATCGCGCGCCGTACTTCCCGTAGCAGCGAGCGGCCCAGCTCGAGCTCCTCGCTGGGAGTCAGCAGGCCTCCGGAAGCATCGCCGAGGTCGGGAAGCCGCGACGATTGGCTCTGTACCGCGACGGAAGCCGCGATCGTCGCGAAAAGCAGCAGGCTGGAAATGAGATTCTTCATGTAACGAGAGTCCGTGGTTGCGGACCCTCGCCATGGACACCGATCACAGCTGGGCTATTTGCCCAGACCGGGTGCCGACGAGTAGGCCCGCATGCTGGTGCGAGTCTCCCAGAGCTTGGGCTTGAGCATCGCTTCGGGGATCATGAAGCGCTTGCGGTCCAGAACCGGGTGTGTGCGAACGATTTTGACCACATCATCATAGTCAAGTTTGATCAGAAGACCGATATCGGGGCCGGAGGTATGCCGCGCGATCATGTAGGCGTCTTCCAGGCGGTGTACGTACAGGTTGGCGGGGCGTAGCCGGCCATCCGGCTTGCGCAGGGTCACGGCGTAGTGGCCGTCTTTCTTGAACGCGCTCTTGTCCATTGGGTCTCCAGTTTAGAGGGTGACAATTACGGATTCCGGAACGGTAGCATCGTGGTGGCTCAGGACCCCGGATTTCCGCGTGGAACACGCAGCGTACATTGGCAAATGCTAATATTTCAGCTATTGTATGCTGCTGACCAAATAGAGTCCAACGTTCGCCAGGAACGGGACAACCTATCCAACCGGGTTTGCCGCTGGCCCGATCGGGAAGGCGGCAAACCCCAGGCACGTACGGATCCGGCGGGAGGTATGGCATGTTCGGAGTCGCGATTTCTGAAGTTACCCCGGAAACCCTCGAGAACTGGGATTCGGAGGGCCGCGCCTACCGGCTCGTTGACGTTCGCTCGATGGCGGAGACGGCACGCGGCGTGCTGCCCGAGGCGGAATTGATTCCCCTGCATCTGATCCCCCTGCGCAAGGATGAACTGGTCGACGATAAACCCGTGGTTCTTTACTGTCAGACGGGTGCGCGTTCGGGCCAGGCCTGTGCGTTTCTGGCCCAGCAGGGTGTTACCGGTGTCCACAACCTGGTGGGTGGAATCGTCGGTTGGGCGAGGGCGGGCAAGCCTATTGTCACGCCAAATTAGTACTTTCTTGTATTAGGAATTCTATTCACCTATAAGTACGTCAACCTTTCTGAGATGCTGTATGGGTCTGGCCCAATCGGATTGTGGCGGACTTCCCTTGTCGACATATCGAGAAATAGAGAGGAGATAGCTTTATGGCCAATTTCGACCAAGAACTGGATGCATCGGGACTCAACTGCCCACTTCCGATCCTGCGCGCGAAGAAAACCCTGTCTTCGATGGATAGCGGTCAGGTGTTGCACATTATCGCGACCGACCCGGGTGCGGTGAAGGATTTTCAGGCCTTCGCGAAGCAGACCGGCAACGAACTGCTGGAGCACCGCGAGGAAGGCGGCAAGTTCTTCTTCCTGATGAAAAAGGGCTGACCGGGCCGAAGCACCCCTCTGGTGGCCGTTCCCGCTCGCGGGCCGGCCCCTTTTTTTCCTGAAATAACCCAGTAAAACGAACAACAAATACGACGGTTACCCTGTGGTAAATGGAGATGGGAATTAGACTTGGTCTAATCTATTCCCTCCAGTTACCCTGCATCGCCCAACAGCGAAGAGGTGCAATATGGCGACATATGCCGAGATGCAGCAGATCTTCGACGACATTCGTGGTGATTTCCGCTACGACCACGAACTGAACGGATGCCTCAACTGCGGGATCTGTACCGCGACATGCCCGTCGGCACAGTTCTACGACTACTCGCCGCGGGAGATCGTGCAACTCCTGTGGACCGAAAACGTCGAACAGATATACGACGCGATGCAGGAGAAAATCTGGGCCTGCGCGCAGTGTATGACCTGTGCCGCACGCTGCCCGTTCAAGAATTCCCCCGGCGGTCTGGTCGCGATCATGCGTGAGGTCGCGATCAAGCACGAGATGCAATCGGCCAAGGACGTGCTGCGTCCCTTCGGCCGAGTGATGCTGAAACTGATCACCACCGGCAACCAGTTGTCGCCGGACATGATCCAGCCCGATCACTTCCCCGACTGGGGTCCGAACATCCAGAAGGTGGA
>SLHN01000240.1 GCA_007136145.1 Thioalkalivibrio sp. | reverse complement strand
CAGTATGCCATCGACAACGATCGTGCCTCGGTCACCTTGGTGCACAAGGGTAACATCATGAAGTTCACCGAGGGGGCATTCAAGAACTGGGGGTACGAACTCGCGCTGGAGGAATTCGGCGCCGAGGAGATCGACGGCGGCCCATGGCGTAGCTTCACCAACCCGAACACGGGCCGGGAGATCGTGATCAAGGATGTGATCGCGGATGCCTTTCTGCAACAAATTCTGCTGCGTCCGGACGAATACGATGTGATCGCGACGTTGAACCTCAACGGCGACTACATCTCCGATGCGCTGGCGGCGCAGGTCGGGGGTATCGGAATCGCGCCGGGCGCGAATCTTTCCGATACGGTTGCGATGTTCGAGGCGACCCACGGCACTGCCCCGAAGTATGCCGGCCAGGACAAGGTGAACCCCGGGTCATTGATTCTGTCTGCGGAAATGATGCTTCGGCACATGGGCTGGGTCGAGGCTGCGGACTTGATCGTTGCCGGCATGTCGGGGGCGATCAGCGCGGGAAAGGTGACGTACGACTTCGCCCGGCAGATCTCCGGTGTCGAGCCGCTCTCGTGCTCCGGTTTTGGCGCCGCTCTGATCGAACACATGAACCACGAAGGGGGATAGGAATTGCGGTCTCTTTGTCTACTCAGTGGAACTGGTGAAACTCTTCACGGCCTGAAACGGGATGCCGATGCGTTGTGCCACCAATGAGTGATTCCAAGCACAAGACAGGGCAGGATGAATCGGTTGCCATCGAGGAATCGCGCCCGGAACTCAAGCCGCCACGAAGGTTCAAGGTGGTATTGCTGAACGATGATTACACCCCGATGGAATTCGTGGTGGAGGTATTGGAGACCTTTTTCGCGATGGACCGGGAGAAAGCCACGCGGGTCATGTTGCATGTGCACACCCGAGGCAAGGGTGTTTGCGGTGTTTTCAGCCGCGACGTTGCCGAGACCAAGGTGGCGCAGGTCAACGATTATGCCCGTCACCACCAGCATCCGCTGCTATGTTCGATGGAGGAGGCCTGAACGCCATGCTTGATCGCGAACTCGAATTCAGTCTGAACCTGGTGTTCAAGGACGCCAGGGAAAAACGGCACGAATTCGTGACCGTGGAACACCTTCTGCTGGCCCTGATCGCGAACCCGAGCGCGGCTGGGGTGTTGCGTGCATGCGGTGCCGATCTGGAAAGAATCCGAGCGGAACTCGATGCCTGGTTGGACGCCAACACACCACGAATTCCGCCGCGTGATGGCCGCGAGACCCAGCCGACACTGGGTTTCCAACGCGTTCTGCAACGTGCGGTGTTCCACGTCCAGTCCAGCGGACGCAAGGAAGTCAGCGGCGCGAATGTCTTGGTCGCGCTGTTTGGCGAGCAGGACAGCCACGCCCTGCACTTGCTTGCTCAACAGGACGTTCAGCGTCTGGATGTAGTCAATTACCTTTCCCACGGGATTTCGAAGGTTGCCGACGAGGACCCTGGGCAGGCGCAACCGGGAGCGGTTGATGGCGCGGGGCAGCCCGGACCGGCAGGTGAGGACGGTGATTCGAAGCAGAACGCCCTGACACTGTACGCGACCAATCTGAACGAACGGGCATCCCGGGATGAAATCGATCCTCTGATAGGTCGGGAGCATGAGATCGAACGTACCATCCAGATCCTTTGTCGGCGACGCAAGAACAACCCGTTGCTGGTCGGTGAAGCCGGTGTTGGCAAGACCGCCATTGCCGAAGGGCTGGCCAAGCGCATCGTCGACCACGAAGTTCCGGAAGCGATCGAGAAGGCATCGGTGTATGCCCTCGATCTTGGTGCGTTGGTTGCCGGAACCAAGTACCGAGGCGATTTCGAGAAGCGCTTGAAGGGCGTGCTTGCGCAATTGAAACGACAGCCAGGCGCGGTGCTTTTCATCGATGAGATCCATACCATCATCGGTGCCGGGGCTGCCTCGGGTGGGGTCATGGATGCGTCCAATCTGATCAAGCCGATGCTTGCGAGTGGCGAACTCAAATGCATTGGCTCGACGACTTACCAGGAATACCGAGGTATTTTCGAGAAGGACCGGGCGCTGGCTCGGAGGTTCCAGAAAATCGACGTCCCCGAGCCCTCTGTGGAAGAGACTTTCCAGATTCTTTCCGGGCTGAAGTCACGGTTCGAGGCGCATCACAACGTGCGCTTCACTCGACCCGCACTACGCGCAGCCGCGGAACTGGCCGAGCGTTACATTACCGACAGGTTCCTGCCGGACAAGGCTATAGATCTGATCGATGAAGCGGGTGCGCACCGCCAGTTGCAGCCGTCGACCAACC
Organism: Thioalkalivibrio sp.; assembly: GCA_007136145.1. Classification (GTDB taxonomy): domain Bacteria; phylum Pseudomonadota; class Gammaproteobacteria; order Ectothiorhodospirales; family Ectothiorhodospiraceae; genus Thioalkalivibrio. The sequence goes on along the minus strand of SLHN01000240.1, from coordinate 2,351 downwards.
GGAAGAAGACCATTAGCGTGCAGGATATAGAGGCGATCGTCGCAAAAATCGCGCGCATTCCCCCGAAATCGGTATCGTCCAGCGATGTCGAGATCCTGCGCAACCTGGAGCGCGACCTGAAGATGGTCGTGTTCGGACAGGATCCAGCGATCGAGAGCCTGAGTACCGCGATCAAAATGGCGCGCTCTGGCCTCGCGGATCAGGAAAAGCCGATCGGGTCGTTCCTGTTCACCGGACCCACGGGAGTTGGGAAAACCGAGGTAACCAAGCAGTTGGCCCGGGTTCTTGGGATCGAACTCGTTCGTTTCGACATGTCCGAGTACATGGAGCGGCATACCGTTTCGCGGCTGATCGGAGCACCTCCGGGTTATGTCGGTTACGACGAGGGCGGTCTTCTTACGGATGCCATCCTGAAACATCCCCATGCCGTGCTCCTGCTTGACGAAATCGAAAAGGCCCACCCGGACGTGTTCAACCTGTTGTTGCAGGTGATGGACCACGGAACACTGACCGATACCAATGGCCGCAAGGTTGACTTCCGCAACGTGATCGTGGTGATGACCAGCAACGCCGGTGCGGAGATGGCCAGTCGCCCCTCCATGGGTTTCACCCAACAGGATCACTCAACCGATGCGATGGAGGTTCTGAAGCGGACCTTCAGCCCGGAATTCCGCAACCGGCTGGACGGCATCATCCAGTTCGGAGCACTGGACGAGGCCACCATCCTGGGTGTGGTCGACAAGTTCCTGGTGCAATTGCAGGCGCAACTGGACGAAAAGAAAGTTGTGCTCACGGTTACCCCGGAGGGCAGGGCGTGGCTCGCGGAACACGGGTATGACGCGAAAATGGGCGCACGGCCGATGGCGAGGACCATTCAGGATTACATCAAGAAACCTCTTGCCGAGGAAATCCTGTTCGGTCGGCTCATGAAGGGTGGCGGAGAAGTGATCGTGCGGCTGGGCGATGACGGGCTTGTGCTGGAAATCCGGGAACCCGCCATATCCTGATAAAGGGGCGGCGGATCCGTGTCGCGCAACCCGATTCGCTCACTTGTTTCGATAGACGATTCGGCCCTTTGTCAGATCGTAAGGTGTCATCTGCACGATGACCTTGTCGCCCCTGAGGATCCGGATGTAGTGCTTCCGCATCTTCCCCGAGATATGGGCAGTGATAACGTGCCCGTTCTCCAGTTCAACGCGAAACATCGTGTTGGGCAGTGTCTCGACAATAGTCCCTTCGAGCTCGATCTCGTCTTCCTTCGCCATGCAGTTCCTCTTTGATACGGAAACAGGAGGCGACATTATGCGGATGCGTGGCGGGAACTCAAGCACGGCCGCGGTTTTTGCCGATTTTTCCAGTGATTTCCCGAAAATGCTTCCTGCGGTCGGTCGATCGGCGTGATGCTCAACCCGGAATTTCGTGCACGTGCCAGTGGATGGCAGCGCCGGGTTTGCCGCTCGGGAATTGATGGGCATACACTACGCCAGTCTTGGTCCTATCAGGTAAGCCATGGAATCGCAGTGGGCATTGGTGTTTCCCGGTCAGGGGTCGCAATCGGTGGGCATGCTGAGCGAGTTGGGCGCGAATCACCCTATCGTTCGTGCTACGTTCGATGAGGCCTCCGAAGTGCTGGGGATGGATCTCTGGGCCTTGAGCCAGAACGGGCCGGTGGAAACCCTGAACCGTACCGAACATACCCAGCCGGCAATGCTTGCGGCGGGTGTAGCGGCATGGCGGACACTGATGTCGGTGACCGATGCACGGCCGTCGATGCTCGCAGGACACAGCCTGGGTGAGTACAGTGCCCTCGTTGCCGCCGATGCGCTCGACTTTCCTGCGGCGGTTGAGCTTGTGCGCGCTCGTGCCGAGGCGATGCAGGGTGCAGTACCAGAGGGTCAGGGAGCGATGGCCGCCATCCTCGGTATGGATGATGGGTCCGTGCAGGCCCTTTGTGCCGCGCAGGCTGGGACCGATGTGCTTGAAGCAGTCAATTTCAACTCGCCCGGACAGGTGGTGATCGCCGGGTCCGCGGCGGCGGTGGCACGCGCGGTCGCGGCGGCTCCCGGAGCAGGTGCCAAGCGCGCCCTGCCATTGCCGGTGTCGGTGCCATCGCATTGTGCATTGATGCGCCCCGCGGCCGAGAGATTGACAGAGCGGTTGGATGCCACCGAACTGCGGCTCCCAAGTATTCCGGTATTGCACAATGCCAGCGCAGCGCCCGTGGATTCGGTGGCGGCCCTGCGCGGTATTCTGGCGGAACAGTTGTTTCACCCTGTACGTTGGGTGGAGACGATTCAGCGGATGCGCGCTGAGGGTATGCGTGTCGTGGTCGAGGCTGGACCAGGGCGGGT
>SLHN01000098.1 GCA_007136145.1 Thioalkalivibrio sp. | reverse complement strand
GAGCCGGATCCAGAGCTATTTGCCCGCGCGCTTCCGGTATTCATGCGCGTCTATCTGGAAAATACGTCCCAGCGGAGCCGTCTTTACCCCGGTGTTCTCACTGGTCTGGCCCTGCTTCAGGCGGCGGGCTTGCGGTTGGGTTGCGTGACCAACAAAGCCGCGCAGTTTACCCTGCCGCTGCTGCGGGACAAGGGTATTCTCGATTACTTTTCCCTGGTGGTTTCTGGCGACACGCTGCCGCAGAAGAAGCCCGATCCGGCACCGTTGCTTTATGCCGCCGCGCAATTGGGTGTACAGCCCGGTGAGTCCCTGATGGTCGGGGACTCCCGCAGCGATGTGAAGGCTGCCAGGGCTGCCGGCTTCGGTATCGTGTGCATGAGCTATGGTTACAATCACGGCGACGACATTCGGGACGAGAATCCCGATGCGGTGCTGGATCGCCTCGATGAGTTACCAGGCCTGTTGCAGGCGCGAGTTGCATGACCGCTTGTGCGACGGCCCTGCGTACCGGGGGCCCCGATTTCGGGTGTCCACGATGTATTGGTGGCGGGAAGCGATGACCCCCGGCCAGTTCGATCGGCTCGTGGAAGAAGGCTACAACCGCATACCACTGGTGCGCGAGGTACTTGCCGACCTCGATACCCCACTGTCGATTTTCCTGAAACTGAGCAACGCGCCCTACACCTTCCTTTTCGAGTCGGTCCAGGGTGGCGAAAAATGGGGCAGGTATTCGTTTATCGGTCTTCCGGCGCGTACGCGCGTGCGTGTCCGCGGCCAGCGAATCGACGTCGAGACCGATGGCCTTCTGGTGGAGAGCCTCGAACACGACGATCCGCTGTCCTGGATCGAGGAGTTTCAGGCGCGCTTTCGGGTACCCGACCTCGATGGGCTGCCCCGCTTCACCGGTGGGTTGGTCGGCTATTTCGGTTTCGAGACGGTAAAACTGATCGAGCCGCGGCTGGCCGGGCAGGAAAAACCCGATGCCCTCGGGCTGCCCGATATCCTGTTGATGGTCTCCGATGAGGTAGTGGTTTTCGACAACCTGGCCGGCCGGCTCTACCTGGTCGTGCATGCGGATACAACCCGTCCCCAGGGGCAGGCCGACGCCTCGCGACGCCTCGACCAGCTCGAGGCGCGCCTGATGGAACCATTGGAGCGTCCTCAGCCGCATCCCCGGCCGCGCGCCGTTCCTGAGTACTCCGCTGGTTGGCCCGGGGCGGACTTCAGGGCCGCGGTGGCTCGAGCACAGCAATACATTGTCGATGGCGACGTGATGCAGGTTGTGCTCGCGCAACGCATGAGTGTTCCATTCAGTGCACCACCACTGGATCTGTACCGCTCATTGCGCGGCCTGAATCCATCGCCGTACATGTTCTACATGGACCTTGGCGATCACCATGTGGTTGGAGCCTCGCCCGAGATTCTGGTGCGTCTGGAGGACGACCTCGTCACGGTACGGCCAATCGCCGGTACCCGGCCACGGGGTCGCAATCCAGAGGAAGATCAGGCTCTGGAGGCGGACCTGCTGGCGGATCCCAAGGAACGGGCTGAACACCTGATGCTGATCGACCTCGGACGCAACGACGTCGGCCGCGTGTGCCGCACCGGCAGTGTAAGGGTAACCGATACCATGGTGGTGGAGCGGTACTCGCATGTCATGCACATCGTGTCCAATGTCGAGGGCGAGCTGCAGCCCGGCCTCAGTGCAATGGACGTGCTTCGTGCAACGTTTCCGGCCGGAACGGTGAGCGGTGCCCCGAAGATCCGCGCGCTCGAGATCATCGACGAGCTGGAACCGGTCAAGCGGGGCGTGTACGCTGGAGCGGTCGGGTACCTGTCGTGGTCCGGCAACATGGATACCGCCATTGCGATTCGAACGGCGGTGCTCCACGACGGGAACCTGCATATACAGGCGGGGGCCGGGGTGGTCTACGATTCGGTGCCGGAGAACGAGTGGCAGGAAACCCTGAACAAGGGTCGTGCCGTGGTGCGGGCGGCCGAAATGGCGATCGCTGGATTGGGACCGCGGCGCGTCTGAACGAAGGTCCCGGGGCTGGCAATATGCTGCGTCCGCTGCTACTTGCGATCATTCTGCTGCTTCCGTTTCCCGTGCTCGCGCAGGTGATGCTGCTGGTGCCGGGCTACCAGACGCAGCAGCAGACTCATCCATTCCGCGACAGCGGCGCGACGATTCCCCTTGCCGCCTCAGGCTGGACCGACGGCGGACAGATGCTCCCGTCGCTACGCGGTGTCGAGTTCGATCGTTCGCCAGAAGCCACCAGAAGGCTCTTCTACACTTTGGTGATGCCGACCGAGCGCCCCGTTTCCATGCAGGCGGAGTGGCTGAATCTCTACCTGGACGCGGTAGCGCGGCGTCATCCCGAAGAGCCTGTGATTCTGGTCGCGCACTCCATCGGCGGCGTCGTTGCGCGTTACTCGCTGGTCACGCGAAAGCGGCCCGAGGTCATGGCACTGATAACCATCGCCAGTCCCCACGTGGACAGCAGCATGATCCAGCTCGGCGATTTCTTCTGGCAGTCGCCGTTGGGTACCTATACACCGCTGTTGAATCAGTCCGATCTGCGAAGGCTTCTCGAGTTGTACTCGGGAATCAGCCCGAACCAACCCGGGAACGTGCTGCGGTGGCTCAGTCACCAGACTCATCCGAATATCCGCTACGTGTCGATTGTTCGTCTGGCCGATGCCATCGTGGAGCCGGTGTTGCAGGACATGAATCGCGTCGCTGACCTGAGGGGAAGGGCCGAGATGTTGCTGAGTCCCGGTGGTCACGCGCTGGAAGCGGTTGATGGAACGCTCCTGGCAGCGCTTTTCTCGCACCAGCAGTTTCCCTCCCCTTAGCGTGAAAGTCACGGCCCATTGCGTATCGCTGGCGCCCTGTAGGGCGGAAAAGTGCAGCGTCATCCGCCGTGCGGTGCTGGCAACGCCCGGGGGCTGTAGCGGCCCAGCGCTGGGTGGCGGATGACGGCCTTCGGCCTCTTCCGCCTTACGCCTCTTTCACCATCGGGGGTGCCACGTACCAGGTGCGTTGCGCTTTCGGAGAGACCGAGCGCCTCGCAAGGCGCCCGATCCATTTCCGTTGTTGGAGCCCCGGCCCGCTGTTGACCGAGGTCGCTGTCTCAGGCCGCGCTGTCGAAGATGAAATGATGCCGAGGCCGGAACTGCCGCACATCGGGTTTGCCCATCACCTTCAAAACCTGAGGATGGTTGGCGAACTGGTCGAGCGTGATTCCGTCCAGGAAATCATGAAGCTGCTGGTCAAACTCCTCCCACAGGACTTCGGTCAGCGGTGGCTCGTCCTCGCTGTCGTCCTGGTGCTGCTTGAGTCGAGTCAGATTCATGGTGTCGCCGAGAGCGTCGATGATGTTGGCGACGCTGATCCGCTCTGGGCGCCGGGCCAGCCGGTAACCGCCACCCGGCCCCCGGATGCCTTCCACCAACCCGCCCTTGCGGAGTTTGGCGAACATCTGTTCGAGGTAGGACATCGAAATGCCCTGGCGCTCGGAGATCCCGATCAGCGTAACGGGACCACTCCTCTCATGAATGGCGATATCCATCATTGCCGTGATGGCGAAGCGGCCCTTGGTCGAAAGTTTCATGGCGGACTCCTTGATTTGGTGCTGTGCCAACATTAAACCAAAGACTGAGCAAATCAGTCAAGAATAAGACTGATTCCATTGTGTGATCGGTATGGCGGTGGGTGCGTATGCCTCGTTACAGCAGCTTGTCGGCTCATGGTTCAGAGACGTCGAAATCCTTGGGGCGGAGGTTTCCCAGGTGTCGGAACTGGCTGTTGCCGAGGGGCAGGAACAACGCGATTTCCCCTTCCTCCAGGAATACGTTGGCCGCGGCTCGAAGGTTCAAGTTATGTCCCACGATGAGTGTGTTGCTTGATGGGTCCGCTGGTTTGTTGCCGAGTCGTTCGCGGAGCGAGTGCACCAACCATTCCCTCTGGTTTGGATCGGGCTCGGCTGGCAGGTTGAACAGGTCCCGAACCCGTTGGTAGTGACCAAACGCCAATGCCGCGGTATCACGGTTACGGCAGAAATCGCTGGTCAGGATCGTGCCCACCGGGATTTCGAGACGCTTGAAGCCATCCCCCACGGTACGGGCTTGCCGGCGCCCGTCGGCGTCCAGGTTACGCTGTGTTTCGCAGCGGTCCATCATGGAAAGGTCGATGTCGCGCTGACTGCGGTCGGTTTTCGCGTGACGCCAGTAGATCACCAGTCCGCCGTCGCGCATTTTTTCGAGCAGGGGGCGCTCACCATCGGCCGCGAGCGACGCGGGCAGAACCAGAAGCAGAAGAAGGCTCAGCAATACCGTGGTAAAACGTGCGAACATATTCGAAGTCTCCATGCTGGCGGTGTCCCGATTCGAGCTCACAGGCCGGGGAGCAGGCGACAGCTCGTTACGGGTCTTGGCGTTTGGACCATCTGCGTCACGAACGAATTCACGGAATTGCCGATGCCAGGCCTGGTCTCACCGATGGATGGCCCCAACCACGAGGTAGTACCCGCATGATCCTGATGATCGACAACTACGATTCCTTTACCTTCAACCTCGTGCAGTATCTCGGGGAGCTTGGGGCCGATGTGATCGTGCACCGTAACGACCAGATCGATATCGAGGGTGTGCGGCGGTTGGCGCCGGATGGCATCGTGATTTCT
>SLHN01000047.1 GCA_007136145.1 Thioalkalivibrio sp. | reverse complement strand
CGTCATCCAGACCGATCATGTGAGCGCGGCGCAGCTGGTACCTATTCTGAGGCCGCTGGTGCCCCAGGGTGGACACCTGGCAGCCGCGACCGAAACGAATGCCCTGCTGATATCCGACACGGCTGCGAACGTCCGCCGTATCCGGGACCTGATCGCGAGAATCGACCAGCCACCAACCGAAGGCTTCGAGGTAATCGAGCTGCGACACGCCAATGCCAGCAGCCTTTCCGGCAAACTGCGTGAACTCGAAACCGGTACGGGGGAGGCGCAGTCACCGAGATCCAGAGTCCGGATCCTGGCCGATGAACGCGCCAACGCGATCATTCTGTCCGGTGATCCCGAACGCAGACTCCCGCTGAGAGCACTGATTTCGCAACTCGACAGCCCCGTCGCGGCCGGCAACACGCAGGTTCACTATCTGCGCTATGCACAGGCCGAAGACGTGGTCGAGGTCCTGCGCGGCATCGCGGAAACCCGACAGGCGGCAGAGCAGGGGAGTGACCCACGGAGAGGCCGCGAGGGCTCGGTACGCATCCAGGCACATCAGAGCACGAATGCCGTGGTGATTTTCGGTGCTCCCGAGGACACGCGGGATTACGCCGACATCATCGACAAGCTCGACATTCGGCGCGCACAGGTGCTGGTCGAGGCTGTGATTGCGGAGGTTTCGTCCGAACGCGCGCGGCAGATCGGCGTGCAATGGGCCGCCGGTTCGCCGAGTTCCGGGGTCGGCCTGGTCAACTTCGACCGCGATGGTCGTGGCCTGCTCCAGCTTGCCACTGGCATCGAGGCGTTTCTTGGAGGATCGATCCCGGCTCCGCCGAATCCGGGAGACGGCCTGAGCGTCGGCGGCATTGGCCGAACCGGCAGTACGCAGATCGCAATCCTGATCAGCGCATTGCAGGGCGACTCGTCGAGCAACATCCTGTCAACGCCCAGCCTGCTCACACTCGACAACGAGGAGGCCGAAATCGTGGTCGGCCAGAACGTACCATTCATTGTGGGTCGCTCCATCGAGGATTCCGGGCAGGCCTTCGACACCATCCGCCGCGAGGATGTCGGGGTAAAGCTTCGAGTGCGGCCACAGATCAACGAAGGCAACGCGATACGGCTGGAGATCGAGCAGGAAGTCTCCCAGATCGCGCCCGGGGCCAGCGCCGCAGCCGACCTGATCACCAATACCCGGTCCCTGCGCACTCACGTGATGGTCGACGATGGTGAGATGCTGGTCCTTGGGGGCTTGATGGACGAACAGCGCGTGGAAACGCGCGACAAGGTACCCGGCCTGGGGGACATCCCGGCTCTTGGGCGCTTGTTTCGGTACGACGGTGAACGCCTCGAGAAGCGAAACCTGATGATCTTTCTATACCCGCGCATTGTGCGAACCCACGCCACCGGCGCCGAATTGACCAGCGAGAAGTACAGTTTCATCCGCAGGCAGCAGCTGATGGAAGCCGAACGCGGCAGCCGGACCTTCGCGGGTCAGAGCCCGGTGCTGCCCGAATGGGAACAATTGACCTATTTGCCGCCACCCTTTGCGGAGGTGGGCGCGACCGCGAACTCGACCGAGCCAACCGGACGCCGATGAACGCGCTACAAGAGCCGGGTGCGGTGACCGCGGACACCCCCGTATCGGCACCCGACTCCGACTCCCTCAACCTCGGCTACGGCTTCTCCCGGCGCTTCGGCATATTGCCGGGACCCGTGCGAGACGGTCGGCGCACCGTCTATCTGCGCTCGGATGCCGATCCGGCAGCCATCCTGGAGGTTCGCCGGCGGAGCGCGGAACGGCTGCGTTTGGAAGCACTCGGTGTCGAGGAATTCGAACGTCGGCTGCGCGAGCAACACGAACACAGTAGCAACGACGCGATGAATTTCGTCGAAAGCCTGAACGAGGAGGGGGACCTTCTCAGTGTGGCTGAATCCCTGGCCGAGCCCGAGGATCTGCTCGAAGCCGAAGACGACGCGCCGATCATCCGGCTGATCAACGCCCTGCTGACGGAAGCCGTGCGCGAGAATGCCTCCGATATCCACATCGAGCCGTTCGAGACCCGCCTGTCGGTGCGCCTGCGCGTGGACGGAGTCCTGCGCGAGATCATCAATCCGCCGATCAAGCTGGCGCCGCTGATCGTGTCCCGGGTGAAGGTGATGGCGAGGCTCGATATCGCCGAAAAGCGCCTCCCGCAGGATGGCCGCATTTCACTGCGCGTGGCCGGACGTCCGGTCGACGTTCGCGTCTCGACGCTGCCCTCCGGTCACGGCGAGCGAGTGGTGATGCGCCTGCTGGACAAGCAGGCCGGGCGCCTGGAACTCCGACAACTGGGAATGGCCGAGACACAGTACGCTGCCATGGAGCGGGTGATTACCCGCCCGCACGGAATCGTTCTGGTGACCGGCCCGACCGGATCCGGCAAAACCACCACGCTTTACGCCGCATTGATGCGCCTGAACGACCGCAGCCGCAATATCCTGACGGTCGAGGATCCGATCGAATACTACCTCGACGGCATCGGCCAGACCCAGATCAACACCCGGATCGACATGACCTTCGCGCGTGGTCTGCGGGCGATCCTGCGCCAGGACCCGGATGTGGTCATGGTCGGCGAGGTCCGCGACCTGGAAACCGTGCAGATCGCGGTACAGGCCAGCCTGACCGGTCACCTGGTCTTTTCGACACTGCACACGAACTCGGCGATCGGCACCATTACCCGGCTGCGCGACATGGGCGTCGAGCCGTTTCTTCTGGCCTCCACGCTGAACGGCATTCTGGCCCAGCGCCTGGTGCGGGTACTTTGTCCCCACTGCCGTGAATCCGCGGTCGCCACCCACAGCGAATGCATACAACTCGGCCTGGATCTCTCCGACCCGCCAACGATTCACCGCGCCAGGGGATGCGCGCAATGCAACGGGCTCGGCTACCGCGGCCGTACCGGCATCTACGAGCTGATCGAGGTCGATGACACACTGCGTCAGATGATTCACGACGGCGCAGGCGAACGGGCGATGACCGAGCATGTGCGCATGTCGACGCCGAACATTCGCGCGGACGGGGTGCGGCGCATCCTGGATGGCACGACTTCGATCGAGGAAGTCGTGCGCGTCACGCGCGAGGATTGAGCAGGCTGATGCGCTGGCGTGGCAGCACTGTGGCCGCGAAAGGATTCCGCCCGTCGCAGCCTGCCGGACCCGGGCGGAATCGAGATTACCTGGTGAACAACGATGCCCGCGTTTGAATATCTCGCACTCGATTCCGGAGGCCGCAAACGCAAAGGCGTCGCCGAAGGCGATACAGCCCGTGTGGTACGGGCGCGACTACGACAGGATGGGCTGAATCCGTTACAGGTCGAGGAGGTGAGGGACCAGGCCCGGGGCGCGGGTGGCCTGTCCCGCCCGGGGCGTGGCATCAGCCCGCTGGACCTTGCGCTGGCCACCCGGCAAATGGCGACCCTGGCCCGCGCCGGCCTCCCGGTCGAGGAGATTCTCGGCACCGTTGCCCGGCAAACCGAAAAGGCCCGTATTCGCAACGTTCTCACGGCAGTGCGAACCCGGGTGATGGAGGGGCACGCGCTGGCTTCGGCGATGGCTGAATTTCCACGGGTCTTCCCCGATCTGTATCGCACCACGGTGGCCGCTGGTGAGAAATCAGGGCACCTGGACCTGGTGCTGGAAAGGCTAGCGGACTACACCGAGAACCGCAACGCGCTGCGCCAAAAGGTAAGCCTGGCACTGTTCTATCCGCTGATTCTGACCCTGGTGGCCATCGGCGTGACCGTCGCACTCCTCGCGTTCGTGGTGCCCGAAGTGGTACAGGTGTTCGCCGGCATCGGCCAGGATCTCCCATGGCTGACACGCGCGCTGATCACAACCAGCGACGCCTTGCGCGACTACGGGCTGTGGACGCTGGCGCTGCTGGTCGTGCTGCTGATCGCGCTGCGCCGGCTGATTCGACACGAACGCTGGCAAAACCGGTACCATCGCCTGCTGCTGCGGCTACCGCTGGTCGGGCGGCTGGCGCGTGGACTGAACACGGCCCGCTTTGCACGTACACTAAGCATTCTGGCTGCCAGCGGTGTCCCGTTGCTGGACGCGCTGCGCACCAGTGGCGAGGTGATCGGCAACCGGCCGATGCGCTCGGCCGTGGTGGCGGCGGCGCAGCGGGTGCGCGAGGGCAGCGGCATCGGCCGGGCCCTGGAGCAGAGCGGTTACTTCCCGCCGATGACGGTGCACCTGATCAAGAGCGGCGAGTCCAGCGGCAAGCTGAACGAAATGCTCGAGCGCGCGGCCGAAACACAGGAGCGCGAACTGGAAACACGCATCGCCATGGTCGTGGGCCTGTTCGAGCCGTTGCTGATCGTGACCATGGGCGGGGTGGTGCTGACCATCGTACTCGCCATCCTGCTGCCCATCTTCGAACTGAACCAACTGGTGAACTAGCCATGCCACGTGTGTCTCCCCCCAGCCTCAATCGCACCCACGGCTTCACCCTGATCGAAATCATGGTGGTCGTGGTCATTCTGGGCATTCTCGCGGCGATCGTCGTACCGCGCGTGATGGACCGCCCGGACGATGCCCGGATCACCAAGGTGAAAAGCGATATCCGAGCGCTCGAGTCCGCACTGAACCTCTACCGGCTGGACAACTTCGTCTATCCTGACACCAACCAAGGGTTGCAAGCACTGGTTGAGCGTCCCCGCACCGGACCAGAGCCGCGTAATTATCGCGCTGGTGGTTACATGGATCGGCTTCCCAGGGATCCCTGGGGCAACGACTATCAGTACCTGAACCCAGGCACCCGGGGTACCATCGACATCTTCAGTTTCGGTGCCGATGGCCGACGCGGTGGATCGGGAATCAATGCCGAGATCGGCAACTGGAACCTGGACGACTTCTGAGCCTGATGGGCGATGCGAGACGTTCGTTGCCCGAGCAGCGCCACCAGACGTGCCGGCAGGACGCACGGCTTCACACTGCTCGAACTGTTGGTGGTACTGCTGATCTTCGGGCTGCTGGTCAGCTTCGCCGTGCTGTCCGTTGGCGGAAGCGCATCGCGGCAGATGGAACAAGAGGCGCGGCGACTGGTGGAACTCGCGGGCCTCGCGCGTGACGAGAGCCTTCTGACCGGGCAGATCCGGGCTCTCGGCTTTTCCCGCAACGGCTACGCGTTTCTGGAGCAGATCCTTCTCGACGAGGAGCGCCTGACCTGGGTGGCTCTGGACCGCGCACCCCTGAAGCCGCGCTCGATCGAACGACTGGGCCTGCGGCTGCACCTTCGCCAGGAGGGCCGCGTGGTTCCTCTGGATGACCGTGCCGACCAGCCACAGATTCTTTTCAATGGTGCCGGGGAAATGACGCCGTTCGAACTGGAGATGCGTCCAGAGGGGGGCACGGGCAGCATTTTCCGGATCACCGGACAGCGTGACGGCCGCTTGCTGCAGGAAACCCTGCGATGAACCCGACGCACGCCCGCCGCGGTTTCACACTGCTCGAGGTGCTGGTGGCGCTGACAATCCTCGCGGTCGCACTGGGAGCTTTGGTCAAGGCTGCTTCGGAACACACCCGCAACACGCATTACCTGCAGGAGCGTACCCTTGCGCACTGGGTCGGGCAAAACCTGTTCGCTCGCTACGAAGCCGGCCTGATCCAGCCGCAACGCGGAACTGCGAACGGGACGTCGCGCCAGGCTAACCAGGACTGGGACTACCGAATCGAAATCCGTGAGGAGCGGCCCGAAGCGCTACTGGAACTGCCTCCTGTGCTGCGTGTCGAGGTGTTGGTGTGGCCCTCGGGCGGGTCTGTCGACGACGTGCGCGCACGCGTGGTGGGCTACCTGCTGCCATGAGCCGACTCCGTGTATACGGCTTCACGTTGCTGGAACTGCTGATCGCTGTGGCGGTGTTCGCGGTGATCAGTGCGATCGCCTACGGCGGCCTGCAGGCCGTGCTCAACACCGACAGTCAGACTCGGCTCCGGGGCGCCATTCTGGCGGAACTCCAGGTCACCCTTGCGGTTCTCGAACGGGACCTGCGTCAAGCCGCGGCAGTCGAACCGCGCGACCGCTTTGGAGACCGGCAACCGGCCCTGCGTTACAGTCCTCTGGCTACCATGCCGGAACTGGAACTGGTGCGTACCGGCAGCGGCGGCCTGGATCGCCTGCGTCGGGTTGGTTGGCGGGTTACCGAGGAAGGACTCGAGCGCCGCCTGTGGGGCGTCGTGGATGCCGGCGATGACAGCGAACCGATGGCGCGGACCTTCCTTTCGACCCGTGAGGTTCGTGGCGAACGCGAGCCGGTGCGATTGGAACTGCGCTTCGTGGTCCAAGGCACGCGGGGCGAGGAAGTTCTGGATAGCTGGCCCCCGTTGCGTAGCACGGATCCCCAGCGAACACTCCCGTCACTGGTGGAAATCATTCTCGAAGTACCGGGGCTGGGCCAGGTAGAGCGGCATCTTGCGCTGCCGGTGGGGACATGAAGCATCGCGAGCATGGGGTTGCGCTGATTACCGCCCTGCTGGTCGTCGCAATCGCGGTCACGGCGGCGATCGGAATGAGTGTCCGGGATCATGGCCAGATTCAGCGCTCCAATCTCGTCCTTGAGCAGGATCATGCGCGCAGCCTGCTGCTGGGAGCCGAAGTAATGGCCTTGCGCCTGCTGGAGCAATGGCCGAACCTCGACGAGTTGCCTTGGGACAGCTGCGTATCGCCGCCCGTACCGCTGGTGATCGACGACATCAACCTGATCGCAAGGCTGGAAAACCTTCATTGCCGTTTCAACCTGAACAGTCTGGCCCGCACCGAAGGCGCACCGGTCGCTGCATTTGCCGACCTGGTCGCGCGTGCCGGATCCGGAGCCAACATCGCCTCGTGGCAGGGTGAGCAACTCGCCGTGGCGATCCGCGATTGGATGGACCCCGACACCGACGACCCCGCCTACCGACTGCGCTCGCCCCCGGAGCGCAGCGGCAATCGCCCTTTCCTTCTCGCCTCCGAGCTGAACCGCGTACGCGGTATGACCCCGGAAACCTGGGACGTACTCGCCCCCTACGTGACCGCGCGACCGGGAACGGATAACCTGATCGACTTGGAACGCGCCCCGGACATCGTGCTCGATGCCGTGCGGGGTCAGGAAGAGGAGAGTACAGGGCTGCGTTACTTCCGGCTGTCACTCGTTGCCCGCATGCCGCAGCGCGATTTTTTCCACTGTGCCGTACTCGATGCGCCCAATGGACGTACCGTGGTGCGGGAATTCACCTCCTGCGAGAACTGATGACCTGTCGCAAGCCTATGCACACGGTGCGGACGATTCGCCAGCTGTGGTGCACCTTCAGAGGTGTCGTGGGGCTCCGTAACACTGCTGGAACGACAGTCCGTTCCCACTACCTGACAACGGAATCCGCATGACCTGGTTCGTACTCGAGCTGCCCGAACCCACCTCGGAAGCAATCGCGGACGAATTGCGCTGGACTCGGATCAGTCACTCCGGTGCGGTGCTGGACCGTGGCTCCGCGCGGCTTGACGCGCTTTCCGGGGCAACCCGGCGCGGTGACCAGGTACTGGCGCTGGTTCCTGGTGAACGGGCGCTGATCCACCACGTCGCCATCCCGGCACGCTCTCGGTCAGCACAGCTGCAGGCACTCCCCTATGCCCTCGAAGACCGTTTGAGCGAGGATCTCGAAACGATGCACATCGTGCCCGGCCAACGCCTTGCGGATGGGCGTCTGGTCGCGGGCGTCGCGGGTAGTCGGGACATGGACTTCTGGGTCGGCACCCTGCGCGAGGCCGGGCTGAGCGCGGCTTACCTGCTGCCCGACATCGCGCTGCTGCCGCCGGTCACGGAGGATCGCCTTCAGATTTACTGCTCTGGCGGTGACCGCTGCCTGATCCGGGAGCCCGGCGGCGAGCCGCTGGTACTCTCGACAGAACTCCTGTCCTGGTGGCTTGCCCGACGCGACGTGCGATCCGGTATCGATTGGCACGGGGCAACCGAACCGATACCCGCTGAATTGGCGGATGAACCAGAAAACCGAATCCTGGAATGGGACGGCGACCTGACCGCGCTGCTCGCACCCGCATTGCGGCAGCGCCCGCAGCTGAACCTTCTGAGCGGCCGCTACGCACCACCGGGGTCCGGGGCCGAAACCTGGACCCGCTGGCGGGTACCCGCGGCCATCGCCGCGGCACTGGCACTGCTCTGGTCGGCACTGCTCTGGCTCGAGGTGTGGCAGCTCGAACACGAAGTACAACGCGCCGATCTGGCCATCACGGATCTTTTCGAGGCTACACTCCCGAATACGCGCATGGTGGATCCCAAGGGCCAGTTCCAGCAGATACTCGACGCTGATCCATCCGGTGTCCGACCGGCGAGCGCCATTGCCGTCCAGCTCGGACAGACGGCCCCGATCCTAACCGAGGCAGGTATCGAACTCCGCCAGTTACGGGCCGAGTCCGACCGGATGGAATTGGAAATGGATCTTGACAGCATCGCGACACTGGACAACCTGCGCGGGCGACTCCGGTCCGCCACGGCTGGCACCGTCCGGATCCTGTCGGCCGAATCCGACGAGAGCGGCGTCCGCGCCCGGTTACAGATCGAAGGAGGCAACCAGTGAGGGCATGGTGGGAAGGTCTGGAAATGCGTGAACGCCGAGTCGCGCTGCTGGCCGCACTGGCCCTTCTCCTGGCCGGCCTCTTTGTCCTGGTGATCGAACCCGGGCTCGAGCGACGCAACGCACTGGAAGGGCAATTGCAAAGCCTCACGGACGAGCAGGCTTGGCTGGAGGCGCAGGCCCCAATCGTTCGAATGCGATCACAGGCGGATGGAGCCACGCCCGCCGCACGCTCGGGCGGCTCACCACTGGGTGTGGTTGATGTCTCGGCACGCGCTGCCGGTCTCGGCTCTGCGCTGCGCCGGGTGCGCCCACTTGAATCGGCGGTTGAGGCAGAACTGCAAGGGGCGCCTTATGCCGCCCTCATGGGCTGGCTGGCCACGCTGGAGGATCAGCACCGGCTGCAGGTCATCAACCTGAGCATCGACCGCGGCGACGAACCGGGACGGGTCAATGCACAACTGCGGATCGAACCCGCCGACAGACCATCGTGATCTCGCGCCGTTCGAAGCAGATCGTCGCAGCCGGCGCCGTGTTGCTTGCCAGCTACCTGGTGATGATGCTGATCCTGTTTCCGGCCAGCCTGGGCTGGCGTCTGGCTGAGCACAGGCTTGAAACGCCTTTCGCACTGGAGGTCGGCACGGTGACCGGGCGGGTTTGGAATGGCGAAGCCCACGAAATCCGCATCGATGGACAGAACATCGGATCGATAGGCTGGCGCTGGCAGCCGGCAGCGATGCTGCAAGGACGGCTTGGGCTGACGTTGAAGTGGACATCCGGCCCCGATCACTTACTGGCAGAACTCCGGCTGGGAAGGAACAGCGTGGCAGCCCGGGCGGTCCGTGGGGAAGTGCGCGCCAGTCAGATCCAGGCGATACTTGACCTTCCAGTGCTGCTGGCCGGCCGGGTCCATCTCGATGTCCAACGGATCCACTGGCATGTTGAGACGAACTTCCATGCTGCCACGGGCGTGCTCGCCTGGACCGACGCGGCGGCGGGCGTGCCGCAACCGACTCCTCTCGGCCAGTATCGCGGCGAACTCGACAGCATCGATGGCAACCTCGCCGTCCGCATCGAGTCGGCCCCCGGGTCGCCCCTCTCGGCGGCTGGATCGGCTGCCTGGCAGCCACCTGACATTTATCGCGTGGACCTGCGGCTTCGCACTGGTGACGAAGGCGGACAAGCGCTCGATCGTGTGTTGGCGACAATGGGCGAGAGACACCCGGACGGCAGCCGCCGACTGCTGATCCAGCACCCATGATGGAGCGCCGACACGAACCCACGGCCCCTCGAACGCCCCCCGGCACCACCCGGACCCGGGAGGCGCGTGAGCCGGCTGAACACGGATTCGATCCGCGCTATCATGCGGGTCCGCGATTCGCAGCAAGACGAGCCCCATGTCACCCCTAACGTCCCGCCTACTTCCGACATTGCTGTTTCTTGGGCTCGCCGGCTGCGCGACAATGCCAGGCGACCCCCGTGGGCCGGCCGTCCCCGACGTGTTCGTCCAGGCACTGCAATCGGGAGATTGCCGCCACGCCTCCGAACTGGGCGCAAGCGCGGACGCAGTTGGTGCCAACCATCAATTGCAGCTGGTTCAGGTGTGCCTGCAGCGCGGTGATTTCTTGCGTGCACGCCAATCCGCAGCGGATTTCCTGGAGGCATTTCCGGAACACCGCGATGCGGATTATGTGGCGTATCTGCGGGCGGTGGCTGGGTTCGGGCAATGGTCGAGAGCCTATCGTCTGGAACCCGACGCTGTAATCCGCGAGGGCCGGCAGCTGTTCCTCGAGATGGCCGACTACCTGCGCGAGCGACCTCTATCCGAGTACGTCGACGAACTGGCCCCGCGCATGATCCGGCTGCGCGAGGGTATCGCAGGTGCCGAGCTTGCACTGGCCGAGAGAGCCCGGCGCAACGGCAAGTCGGACGAGGCGCGCGCCAGAGCCGACTATGTACTGCAGTACTATCCGCGAACCCAAGCTGCCGCGGATGCGGCGCGTCTGCTGATGGCTCTTGCGGACGAATGACCAACCTGCAGGCCATGCAGACACCTTGCCACCGATTGCTTCGCGGAACCCCCCGTGGCCGTCTGGCCCGAATCGCGCTCCCCGCCTGACTTACGAAGGAGAACCCGATCGATGTCCGAGCAACAGAAGCCCGAGAGTCTGAAATTCACCGAACGCCTGGTCTGGCTTGGCTTCATGTTCTTCTTCGTCGTCGTGCTCGCGATCTATGTCGCCCGCGGTATCGGACTGGAACAGGATGTCACCGAGGCCAATCGCGCGCTGCTCGACGCACAGATGCAACTCGCCCGCTATACCCGCGACGAAGTCCCACGGCCGGCGGATGTGGGACTCACGAATGCTCATATTCAGGCCATGCAGCGGCGCGGAATCGCCCGACCTGAATTGCAATTGCGGCGCGATCTGGCGCAGCAGCCGGGCCTGATCCCACACGAGCCAGTCCTGGGTGGCGAGATGTATTTCGTACCCGAAGGTATCCATGTTCTGAATGATCGCTGGGTGCTGGCCGCCTTCGAGGATGGTCACATTCGAGGCCATATGCTGCTCGAATACGAGGTCGTCCACGGCAACGTGATGTGGCAGGTCATCGAGTCCTACATCGAATAACGCGGATCCGAATGTCGATAAACCGCATGGATGTCGACCGGCCTGCAGTCCTCGTTCCATAGCATCGTGGCGGGCGGCTACCCCTGACCGTCATGGCCTGCCTGCCACCCCGAACCATGAAAGGCCCAAGCGCAGGGTGTCAATGAGCGCGGCGAATTGCACCGTTCGAGGCCCGGAAGCCTGGTGACCACGGCCGGCGTGGTATCGGTGCGGTTCGGCTTCGCCTCACGGCACCCTACGCGGATTCTTTCACGCTAACCGCGAGGAGCGGCCTCCGTACCACTACCGCCCGGTGTTGGCCACGTGGGCCTGGTGCTCTCGGGCCTCGGCGATGCGGGCAAGGACTTGCGCGGGCGCCGTCCCGCCGGGCAGGTCGCGCGCGGCCGCGGACCCCTCCGGGGTCAGCAGGTCGTAGACGTCACCCTCGATCCGCGGATCAAAACCCTGCAGTTCCTCCAACGCAAGGTCGGCAAGATCACAACCCCGCTCGGACGCCAGCCGTACCGCACGCCCCACGACCTCGTGCGCATCGCGGAACGCGAGTCCCTTGCCGACCAGATAATCCGCCAGATCGGTGGCGGTGGCGAAACCACGGCGCGTCGCATCGAGCATGTTTTCCGCGTTCACCCTGAGGTTCGGCACCATGTCGGCAAACGCGCGCAGGCTGCCGCCGAGCGTGTCGACGGTATCGAACAACGGCTCCTTGTCTTCCTGATTGTCCTTGTTGTACGCGAGCGGCTGCCCCTTCATCAGCGTCAACAGTCCCATCAGATGGCCGTAAACACGACCAGTCTTGCCGCGTACCAGCTCCGGCACATCGGGGTTCTTTTTCTGCGGCATGATCGACGATCCCGTGCAGAATCGGTCCGGCAGGTCGATGAACGAGAACTGGGCGCTGGTCCAGAGAATCAGCTCCTCTGCCTGGCGCGACAGGTGCATCATGATCAGCGCGGCACTGGCTGCGAATTCGATTGCGAAATCGCGATCGCTCACGGCGTCGAGCGAATTGCGGCAGATTCCGTCGAAGCCCAGCAGCCGCGCGGTCAGCTCGCGATCCAACGGGTAACCGGTGCCGGCCAGCGCCGCGGCACCCAACGGGAGGCGGTTGACCCGACGGCGGCAGTCGGCCAGACGCTCGGCATCGCGTTCCAGCATTTCGTACCAGGCCATCATGTGATGGCCGAAGGTGACCGGCTGCGCAGTCTGCAGATGGGTGAACCCCGGCATGACGGTCGCGTGCTCGCGCTCGGCGAGGTCGAGCAGCCCGCGCTGGTAGCGACGCAGTTCGGCAAGAAGCGAATCGATGGCATCGCGCAGCCAGAGCCGAATATCCGTGGCGACCTGGTCGTTACGCGAACGCCCGGTGTGGAGCTTTTTCCCGACCTCGCCGATGAGCTCGATCAGCCGGGCTTCGATATTCATGTGCACGTCTTCACGCGCCACACTCCAGACAAACCCGCCCGATTCGATTTCGGAACGAATTTCCTCGAGGCCGGCAGTGATGGTCTCGGCTTCGGTTTCGGTCAGCACCCCCACCGCAGCGAGCATCCGTGCATGGGCCAGCGATCCCGCGATGTCATGCGCATACAGGCGCTGGTCGAACCCCACTGATGCGGTAAACGTCTCGACAAAGGCGTCCGTTGCCTCGCTGAACCGCCCACCCCACAGCTTGGCGGAAGGATTGGCCGGAGCCTCCGGGACATCATGCTGCGACATGGGGCACACTCTCGCTGAAAACGGCGTTCGAGTATATCACCCGGCATTTTCGCGTCGTGAACCCGAGCCCCGGCCCCGCTGCGTTGCGGCCGGGACGCGCCGGCTGATTCGAAACGCCCGCAGCGGCCATAGAGGCTATACTTGCCCGTTCAGCCCAGAAACGGCCCCATGGCCGGCCACGGATTGCCCATGAAAGACCTCCTGCGTATCGCCACCCGAAAGAGTCCCTTGGCCGTGTGGCAGGCCGAGCATGTCGCCACCGCCTTGCGCGAGCTGCACCCAGGCCTCGACGTCGAACTCGTCACCATGACCACCCAGGGCGACCGCATTCTCGACGCCCCGCTGGCCCGGATCGGCGGCAAGGGCCTGTTCGTGAAGGAACTCGAACTGGCGCTGTTCGATGATCGCGCCGACATTGCGGTGCACTCAGTGAAGGACGTCCCGATGGACCTGCCCGAGAACCTCGTGCTGCCGGTCATTCTGAAACGTGAGGATCCGCTGGATGCCTTCGTCTCCAACGACTATACCCACTTGGACGAACTGCCGGACGGCGCCCGCGTCGGCTCCTCCAGCCTGCGGCGGCAATGCCAGTTGCGGGCACGCAGACCGGATCTGCGGGTCGAAGATCTGCGCGGCAACGTCAACACCCGCCTCGCGAAACTCGATGCCGGCGAATACCAGGCGATCCTGCTTGCCGCAGCCGGGCTCAAGCGCCTGGGATTCGATCATCGTATCCGCGACCGCATCGATCCCGCGCTAAGCCTGCCCGCGGTCGGCCAGGGGGCCATCGCGATCGAATGCCGGGCAGGCGACGAAGCCGTGACCGCGCTGATCGAGGGGCTGAACCACCGCGACACCGCCGACCGTGTTCGCGCCGAGCGTGCGTTCAACCGGAGGCTGGAAGGTGGCTGCCAGGTACCGCTGGCAGCGCACGCGGTGCTGGAGGGAATTGACCTTCTTATTCACGGCATGGTGGGCGCGGTCGATGGCAGCCGGCTGCTGCGCGCCGAGTTCCAGGGCCCGCGTGAACACGGCGAAATGCTGGGAATTGCACTGGCGGAGGAACTGCTTGAACAGGGCGCGGGGGAGCTGCTCGAACTCGCGCAGCGGTAAACGCGATGGATCCCCGGGAGCCGAAGCCGCAATCCGGCCACCTCCACGGCCGGCATGTCGTCGTGACCCGGCCCGAAACGCAGGCGCACGCCTTCTGCGCGATGCTCGAAGCCGCCGGCGCATCGGTAACCCGCTTTCCAGTGATCGAAATCCAGGGTCCACGGGACCCGGCCGCGCTCCAGTCCGTGATCGAACGTCTCGACCGCTTCGACATCGCCGTCTTCGTCAGTGCGAACGCGGTGCGGCGTACGCTACCGAAAGCGCTGGAACGGGGGCCCTGGCCCGCCCGCCTGCGGGTCGCGGCCATCGGCGCGGGCACCGCCCGCGCGCTCGCCGAACACGGCGTTCCGGCGGATATCGTCCCGGCCACCCGGTTCGACAGCGAGGCCCTGCTGGAGGAACCCGATCTCCAGAATATGCAGGGAAGGAAAGTGGTGCTGTTCCGGGGCGACGGCGGGCGTGAGCACCTTGCCGGAACCTTCCGCAGCCGCGGCGCCGAGGTGGTCTATGCCGAGGCGTATCGCCGAACGGTGCCGAAGACCGATCCCTTACCGCTGCTTGCGCTGCTCGGTTCCGGAACCGTCGATGCGGTCACCGTAACCAGCGGCGAGAGCCTGCGCAACCTGATGACCATGCTCGGGCCACCGGGGCGGACGGCGCTGGCGCAAACCACGCTGGTCGCCGGCGCGGGCCGCGTCGCCGACGTGGCCCGCGAACTCGGATTCCCTGGTCGTGTGCTGGTCGCCGACGACCCCACCGACCCCTCGATGTACCGGGCGCTGCTATCGCTGGGGTAGCGTCGCCGTGCTGTCTGGCGGCGGCAGATCGCAGGCGGAGACGAAGCCGTGCAGGTGCAGGGTTCCGGTCAGATCGCTGACATGCGCGATACCGTGCCGATCCAGGTAGTCACTCATGCCGGCCAGCATCTTTGGCAGACAGAGCGGGTCGTAGAACAGGCCGGTGCCGACACCGACGGCGCTGGCGCCGGCGATGACGAATTCCAGCGCATCGGTCGCGTTGACCACGCCGCCCTGACCGATGATGGGTATCCCGTGCGGCGCCGCGACCTGGTACACCTGCTGCACCTTCAGCAGCGCAATGGGCTTGATCGCCGGGCCGGACAGACCGCCCTGGTTGTTGCCGATCACCGCCTCACGGCGCTCGACATCGACGGCCATTCCCATCAGCGTGTTGATCACCGCGAAACCGTCGGTACCGGCGTCGATGCAGCGCCGGGCGTTCTCGGCGATATCGGTCTGATTCGGCGACAGCTTGGTGATGATCGGCTTGCCGGTGACCACACGGCAGGCCGCGACGACCCGGGCCGACATGTCCGGATCGTTGCCGAAGGCGACACCCCCTTCCTTCACGTTGGGACAGGAGATGTTGATCTCGATCGCGTCGATCGGCGAATCGTCGAAACGCCGGGTGACAGCCACGTATTCCTCGATCGTCGACCCGGAGACATTGGCGATGAAACGCGTCTCGGAGAAATCGAGCGTGGGCAGGATATGGTCCACCACATGATCGACGCCGGGATTCTGCAGACCGATGGCATTGAGCATGCCTTCGGGCGTTTCGTAAACCCGGTGCGGCTGATTACCCAATCGGGCCTCGCCGGTGGTTCCCTTCAGGCAGATCGCACCCGCATCCCGGTTCGAAAACCCGGCAACCCGGGTATATTCCTCGCCGAAACCGACACAGCCCGAAAGCAGCACCAGCGGGGTGTTGAACGGCATGCCGCAGAACTGGATCTGCAGGCGCGTATCAGCGGGATTGTCAGCCATGTTGCATATCGTCCTCTATCAACCGGAGATTCCGCCGAACACCGGCAACATCATCCGTCTCGCCGCGAACACCGGCGCCGAGCTGCATCTGATCCACCCGCTGGGGTTCAGCATGGATGAACAGCGCCTGCGCCGCGCCGGCCTCGACTATCACGAGTTCGCGCTTATCCGGGAGTATGACAGCCTCGACGCCTGTCTGGAATCGGCTGCGATCGAACGCCTGTTCGCGCTGACCACGCGGGCCCGCCGCCGACACGATACGCCAGCGTTCGCGCCCGGCGACGGCTTCCTGTTCGGCCCCGAAACGCGCGGCCTGCCGCAAACGCTGCTGGACCGTATCCCGCCGGAACGCCTGCTGCGCATCCCGATGCGCCCCGACAGCCGCAGCCTGAACCTCTCCAACTCGGTCGCGATCATGGTGTTCGAGGCCTGGCGACAACTGGGCTACGCCGGTGGCGGGTGAACGCCTGAGCGCAGCACACGGCAACCCGTTCCCCTCCACTGACCGGACGCGCTCACCGGATCCCACGGTAGCCGTGCCGGCGCGGGCTGCCAATGCTTGCGGCTGTGATAACCTGCCGGTTGGCGACGGGGCATGCCTGCTTGTCGCCACCTCCGCAGGGTGCCGGCAGAGAGGCAGCCATGATTGCACCAGCCCCGAGGAAGACCGCCCACTCGCTCGACAGCAAGGCAGAAATAACGGTGCAAGATTGGACCAGTCTGGCCGGCGCGGCCGCTGAACCGGCGTGCCGGCACAGGAACCGCAGCCGGGCCAATCCGAAACCGCGATGGCTCGACGCGACGGGCACAACAAGCGGG
>SLHN01000210.1 GCA_007136145.1 Thioalkalivibrio sp. | reverse complement strand
TCCAGCAGGTCGATTCACTGGTGGCACGGTATGCCGCCGACGCCCCCGCGGTATTGCACAGGGATTTCCGGAACTCCCTGTGCGCGGCATTCACGCCGGAGGAGGTGCGGGAGCAGTTGCGCGCGGCCGGACTTCACCGGTTCATGGTGGAACAGGTCAGTGACCGGCACCTGGTCGTCTGGGGGCGGCTTTGATGCGAGGGTTACTGGCGAGTACCACGAGATGAGGCTGGCATTCACCAAGATGCATGGGCTTGGTAACGACTTCGTTGTGATCGACGGTGTCCGCCAGCGAATCACGCTCACGGGCGACGATATTCGCTTTCTCGCAGATCGTCGTTTCGGTGTCGGTTGCGACCAGGTGCTGCTGGTGGAGCCGCCGATGAACCCGGAGCGGGCAATGTTTCGGTACCGCATCTTCAATGCTGACGGCGGTGAGGTCGAGCAATGCGGGAATGGTGCCCGCTGTTTCGCCGTATTCGTGCGCGAACAGGGCCTGACCGAGGCTACGACCATCCCCGTAGAGACGCTGGCGGGTCCGATCACGCTGAACATGGATGCGGATGGGCAGGTGCGTGTTGATATGGGGCGTCCGCGGTTTGCCCCTGACGAGATTCCGTTCCTGGCCGATGCCGAGAGTGATCCCTATCCGCTGGATGTCGACGGTGGGGAACTTGACCTCGGTGTGGTTTCAATGGGTAATCCCCACGCGGTGTTGATGGTCGACAACGTGGCGGCTGCACCGGTGAGCCGCCTGGGGCCGGCTATCGAAACGCACCACCGCTTTCCGTCTCGGGTCAACGTGGGGTTCGCCGCGGTCACCGGTAGGGACACTATCGACCTGCGGGTGCATGAGCGTGGTGTTGGAGAAACTCTGGCGTGTGGTACTGGCGCCTGTGCGGCAATGGTGGTGGCGCGCCGCAGGGGGTTGGTGGATTCGCGAGCCAGGGTCAATCTTCCGGGCGGAAGCCTTGTGCTAAGCTGGTCCGGCAAGGCCGAGGATCCGGTATTCCTGACCGGTCCCGCCACTACTGTATTTCACGGTCGAATCGAGCGATGACAGCCAGTTCCCCAAAAGCCGATCCGGAATTCCTTGACGAGGCCGCGGTCGATGCTTTCCTCCGCGAGCGCCCAGATTTTTTCGAGCGTCATCTGGCCCTGCTGGATATCCTGCGCTTGCCACACCCCGCTGGCGGCGCGGTCTCGCTGATCGAGCGCCAAGTCAGCTTGCTGCGTGAGAAAAATCACTATCTGGAGCAGCAGCTTGCGGAACTCGTCGAGCGCGCGCGAGAGAATGAACGGGTGGGGCAGCACCTGCATCGCCTGGCCTGCACACTCACGGGTTCCGAGGGATTGGACGCTGCGCTCGCATTGACTCAGGAAGCCCTGCGCACCGAGCTGAAGGCTGAGCTGGTGAGCATCCGATTGGCCGGTGATCACCGGGATGGCCTGCACCGGCTGAACGCTGTCGATCAGGAGTATTTCGAAGAACTTTTCGCTCGCGGGCGCCCGCAATGCGGGCGGTTGCCGAAGACGGCTCTGCAGGTCATGTTCGATGCCGATGCCGAGGTAGTGGCCTCCGCCATCCTGATGCCACTCTCGGTCGATGGGGCCAGGATCGGCGTGCTCGGTCTGGGCAGCCGCTCTCCCGAGCGCTTCCTTCCGGACATGGGGATTTATTTCGTGACGCACCTCGGAGAATTGCTGGCCGAGGTGATCCGTTCTCATGATGCGCGTTCCATGAACGATTCCCCCTGGTGACTGCCGCGAAACTCCGGATGATTTCTTGCCGTATCAGTTCGATCTCGTTCCGCCGCGACCAGCGGTGGTGGGCCGGTACCCCTCACGTTTTCCGTGCCGTGACAAAGGTTGCAACATGACCCCGCGCGTGTTTGCAGTGGATTCGGACATTGCCGGATTCCTGGAACACCTGCGCGATGAACGCGGGCTGTCACCGCATACGCTGGCCGCCTATGGACGCGACTTGAACCTCTTGCGGAAGCACTTCGCGGGCACCTGGGCGGCATTGGAACCAGCTACCCTGCGTGGGATTGCCGCGGGAATGGCGCGACAGGGGAGCAACCCGCGTACGATTCAGCGGTTTCTTTCCGCAGTGCGCGCTTTCGGTGACTGGGCGGTGCGCGAAGGTCTGATGGAAACCAACCCGGCGACCCCGATAAAAGGCCCCAAGCTCGGGCGACCCCTGCCGCACGTGCTCGACGCCGACCAGGCCAGCCGCGTCATGTTATCGTCGGGACGCGATGCCCTGTTGCAGCGGGATCTGGCCATGCTGGAACTATTTTATTCCTCGGGCCTTCGGCTGTCGGAATTGACGGGTCTTGACCTTGCAAGGCTGGATCTGGAATCAGGCCTGGTTCGGGTGCTGGGCAAGGGACGGCGGGAACGCACGGTTCCAGTGGGGCGCATGGCCCGCGAGGCGCTGCGGGATTGGGTGGCGAAACGTTCGCAGCTGGCGGCACCAGGCGAGCCGGCACTGTTTGTTTCTCGCCGCGGCGGCCGGTTGAGCAACCGGGCCGTACAGAATCGTATCGCTCTGGCCGGCGTGCGTGCGGGTCTTGGCGAGCGTTTGCATCCCCATCGGTTGCGTCACGCATTCGCCAGCCACATGTTGGAATCCAGTGGCGACTTGCGAGCGGTGCAGGAACTCCTCGGGCATGCGGATCTCGCGACGACCCAGATCTACACGCACCTGGACTTCCAGCACCTGGCCCAGGTCTACGATAATGCGCACCCTCGGGCGCGACGCAGGGACAACCGCACACTTCGCGAGCAAGCAGGCGCCCCCTCTACTGGGGACGAACGCGCGTAAGGCCGCACGGCCTGAACCGTTTGTGACGTTGCGCCGCAACCATGGGATACGTCCGCGTAGGAGCGGCCCAACTTGCGAACGGTTATGCTATCGGGTTGGCGCGAGGTTGCGGCGATTGGGTGCGTCGCGCAGGCGTTCAGCCTCTGGCTCCGGTTGCCGTTCATGGTCGGCCGAACCGTGACCAAAGGGTTGGCGAGAATGGGCTCGTCAGGCGCAAAGACTCACGACGCGAGTGAACAGGAGGGCATCATTTGGAGCAGTTTCGCGGAACCACCATTGTCAGCGCCCGTCGCAACGGCGAGGTCACGTTGGGCGGTGATGGCCAGGTGTCGCTGGGCAATACGGTGATGAAGGGTAACGCACGCAAGGTGCGACGGGTCTACCATGACCGGATCCTGGCAGGATTCGCCGGCGGTACAGCCGACGCGTTCACCTTGTTCGAGCGCTTCGAGGGAATGCTCGAGAAACACTCGGGCAACATGATGCGGGCGGCTGTCGAGCTGGCCAAGGACTGGCGCACCGATCGAGCGCTGAGGCGCCTGGAAGCGTTGCTGGCGGTGGCCGATCACGAGCACTCGTTCGTGATCTCCGGCAACGGTGACGTAATTGAACCCGAGCACAGCTTGATCGCGATCGGCTCAGGTGGTCCCTACGCGCAAGCAGCGGCTCGGGCACTCCTGGACCACACCGAGCTTCCCGCACGCGCGATCGTCGAGCGCAGCCTGCACATCGCCGCCGACATCTGCATCTATACCAATCACCAGATCACGCTGGAACACCTCGGGCCCGACGTGAGCCGGGCCTGAAGCAAGGAATCCCTTCATGACTGATATGACCCCGCGCGAAATCGTCCAGGAACTGGATCGCTACATCATCGGGCAGGAGGACGCCAAGCGTGCCGTGGCCGTGGCGTTGCGCAACCGCTGGCGTCGGCAGCAGTTGCCAGAGGCGCTACGCCAAGAGGTCACGCCAAAGAACATTCTGATGATCGGACCCACCGGCGTCGGCAAGACCGAAATCGCGCGCCGGCTGGCGCGTCTGGCCAAGGCACCGTTTCTGAAAATCGAGGCAACCAAATTCACCGAAGTGGGCTATGTCGGGCGCGACGTCGAGTCGATCATCCGTGATCTCGCGGACGCCGCGATCAAGCAGCTGCGCGAGGAGGAAATGGTCCAGTACCGAAGCCGCGCCGAGGATGCCGCCGAGGAACGTATCCTCGACGCGCTTCTGCCGCGGCCCCGGGCCGCCGGATTTAACGAACCCGAGCCCCAGGCGCCGGACAGCGACACCAGGCAGAAGCTGCGTAAGCGGCTGCGCGAGGGCACGCTGGACGAGCGCGAGATCGATATCGAGGTGCGCTCGGTGCAGCCCAGCATGGAAATCATGACCCCGCCGGGAATGGAGGAAATGGCCAGCCAGTTGCAGTCGATGTTTCAGAATCTCGGCGGGCAGCGCACTCGAAGCCGGCGTTTGAAGATCCGCGACGCGATGCGCCTGCTGGTCGACGAGGAGGCGGCACGGTTGGTCAACGAGGACGAGCTGAAGCTGAAGGCGGTGGAGCGCGTCGAACAGAGCGGGATCGTCTTCATCGACGAGATCGACAAGGTCGCCAAGCGCAGCGAGCACGGTGGTACCGACGTGTCACGAGAAGGTGTGCAGCGTGACCTGCTGCCGTTGGTCGAGGGCACGACCGTGAATACCAAGCTGGGTATGGTACGCACCGATCACATCCTGTTCATCGCATCCGGGGCCTTTCACCTGGCCAAGCCGTCAGATCTGATTCCGGAACTGCAGGGCCGCCTGCCGATCCGAGTGGAACTCGGGGCATTGTCCGTGGACCATTTCGTGCAGATCCTCACCGAACCCACCGC
>SLHN01000036.1 GCA_007136145.1 Thioalkalivibrio sp. | reverse complement strand
GCGACCAAGCCCTTCGTAACGGCGGCGACCGATGCTCCGTTGTCGGAGGATGCGCTCGGCGCGATGGGGTTCGAAGGCCTGAATGCCTACCGACTGGTCTTCGTGGATGGGAGGCTGCGTGCGGAGTTCTCCGATCTGGCTGATCTGCCGGCGGGAGTCAGCGTACAGGGCCTGGCGGAAGCTCTGGCCTCCGATGCCAACTCGCTGGAACCCCTGCTCGGCACACTCGCGCACGATCGTTTCTCGAGTCTTGCCGCGGCGAACATGGCGTTCCTGACCGATGGCGCGGTGATTCAGCTGGGCAAGGGCGTGCGCCTCGAGCGGCCGATACATCTGCTGGTCGTCGGTTCCGCCGGTGGTCCCGCGACCTGGAGCCACCCCCGCGTGCTGATTCAGGCCGGGGAGGGTTCCGAGGCGACCATAATCGAGCACTATGCCGATCTGGAAGGCGCCAGCGGCTTCACCAACACCGTAACCGAGCTGCGTGCCGAAGCGGGGGCACAGGTACGGCATTACCTGTTGCAGGATCATGCCGACAGTGCCTATCACGTGGGCAGCGTGTTCATCCAGCAGCGACGCGACAGTCGAGTGACCTCGCACAACGTGAATCTTGGTGGCCGTCTGGTCCGTCACGATCTGAACGTCGACCTTACCGAGCCGGGTGCGGAAATCGAGCTCAATGGCCTGTTTCTGGTTGGCGGTCGCCAGCACGTGGACACCCATACCCGGGTTCATCATTCCTCGCCGCATACCACCAGCCGTGAGCAGTACCGAGGCATTGGGCAGGGCCATGGACGGGGTGTGTTCAAGGGTCGGGTATTGGTCGAGCCGGGCGCGCAGAAGACCGATGCGCAGCAGCACAGCGCCAACCTGCTGCTGTCACCGAACGCGGAAATCGACACCAAGCCGGAGCTCGAGATCTATGCCGACGATGTGAAGTGCGCCCATGGCGCCACCGTCGGCCAGCTCGACGAGACATCGATGTACTACCTGCGATCCCGGGGTATTGGCGCCGAAGCGGCGCGCGGCATGCTGGTGTTCGCTTTCGCCGATGAGGTCCTCGAACGAATGGAGTTGGCCCCGGTGCGCACCAGTATCGAACGACGGTTGGCGGCGCGGCTCCCGGAAGCCGGCGCGATCGACGTGATCGGCTGAACGGGCCGTTTCACATGTGCAGTTGAAACCTTCGACAGAGAGGCCAGGACATGCAGGTTCAGGAAATGATCCAACTCAGCCGTGACTGCCCGGCGGTTGCGGTGCCCTCTGGGCAACGCGTGCTGATAGGCGAGGGCGGCGAGGTTGGACTGGTTCAGGCGCTCGGCGGCAGCTATACGGTGACCGCGCAGGGCCGTATGTTCCGGATCGATGCCAAGGACGCGGATGCGTTGGGCAAGGAGCCGACGCCTCGCCCCGAACTGCCGGAGAATGCCTCGGACGAGGAGGTCGAGAAGTTGGTCTGGGATCAGATGCGGGGCTGTTATGATCCCGAGATCCCGATCAATATCGTCGACCTGGGTCTGATCTACCGCTGCGAGATCGAGCGCAGGCCCGATGGTGGGCGCTCGGTGAATATCGACATGACCCTGACCGCGCCGGGTTGCGGCATGGGCAATGTGATCGCCGCCGATGTTCAGCAGCGGGTGCTGGAGGTGCCCACGGTCGAGGAGGCAACGGTCGAGATTGTCTTCGATCCCCCCTGGGATGCGTCGCGCATGACCGAGGCCGCTCGCCTGCAAACGGGAATGTTCTGATGAGCGAGTGGGTGGATGTGGCGCCGCCACACGATATCGAGCCCGGACAGCGCCGATTGGTCGATGTCGATGACGTGCCGGTTCTCGTGTTCAATGTCGACGGCGACTTTCATGCGATCGAGGATCTGTGTTCACATGAGGAATATCCAATGGCCGAGGGTGAGGTCAAGGGCGATCGGATTACCTGCCCGCAGCACGGGGCCGAGTTCTGCCTGCGCACCGGTGCGGCACTGACCGCTCCCGCCTATGAACCGCTCACCACCTTCCCGGTCCGGATTCACGACGGCATGGTCCAGGTCCGCGATGACCGCTGGGATTGAGAATGTCGCGGCCGACCCCAAGTTCCAGCGAGCAGATTTGAAACGATTCAGGAGTAGCAGCCAATGAACACGACCGCCGTTGAGATCAGCACAGCGCAGGTGCCCGAGGCAGATCGCGTCCGGGCGACGGAAAAGGCCACATGTCACATCCTGAAACAGATGGAGTCGGATCCGTCAGCGATCGGATTTCGTCTCGAGGTCAAGCGAACCGGGTGCTCCGGCTGGATGTACGTGGTCGATCTGGTGCGCGAGGCGCGAGAGGACGACATGATCTTCAGTGTGGGCGATGGTCTGGACATCTACGTGGACGAGAAGAGCTTCAGTTTCGTGCACGGCACCGAGATCGACTTCATCTCCGAGGGGCTGACCCGGCAACTGGTATTCAACAACCCCAATGTCACGGCTGAATGTGGTTGCGGAGAGAGCTTTTCGATCGATTAGCGGTTTGCAGTAGCGCGGGAGCGTTATACCTTACTGCATGGATTCAGAGGCCCAGCGCATTCCGCAGGGCTTCTATCCTTGGGGTCTGCTCCCATGTGAAGTCGGGTTCCTCCCGGCCGAAATGCCCGAAGGCCGCTGTCGCCGCATAAATCGGCCGGCGCAGATCCAGGTCCCGGATGATGCCGGCGGGCGTCAGGTCGAAGACATCCCTTACGGCTTTCTCCATATGGGCGCCAGCGACCAGGCCCATGCCATGCCCATCGACGCGGATCGACACCGGATCCGGGCGCCCGATGGCGTAGGCCAACTGTACGGTACAGCGACTTGCGGCGCCGGCCGCGACCAGGTGTTTGGCCACCCAGCGTGCGGCGTAGGCCGCGGACCGGTCCACTTTCGTTGGATCTTTCCCCGAGAACGCTCCACCGCCATGCGGGCAACTTGCTCCATAGGTATCGACAATGATCTTGCGTCCGGTGAGTCCGGTATCCCCCTGCGGCCCACCAATCTCGAACCGACCCGCGGGGTTCACGAGATAGCGGATCTCCGGGGCACGCAAAGCGGGTGGGACGACCGGCTCGATCAGGTGGCGGATTACCTCGCGTTCAATCTCCATGTCCGGGATTGTTCCCTGGAGCTGGGTGGAGAGCACCACGGTCTCGACCGCGGTGGGCCGGCCGTCGGTGTAGCGGACCGAGACCTGCGACTTGGCGTCGGGTCGCAGCCAGGCAAACTCGGGTTGCCGTCGCAGTTCCTGCTGACGCTGCATCAGCCGATGTGCAAGCTGGATTGGCAGTGGCATCAGTTCCGGGGTTTCATCGCAGGCGTAACCGAACATCAGTCCCTGATCCCCGGCTCCAAGAACTCCGCCCTCGCGCTCGACGCCCTTGGCAATCTGCGCCGACTGGGCATGGATCCGGGTCATCACCTCACAGGTATCTGGGTCGATTCCGGGAAAGCCAGCGTGGTACCCGGTGTCGCGCAACAGTTGGCGCACGAGGTTATCCAGACTGGCTCGAATGGCTTCCAGGCCATCATCCCCACCTCCCAGACGGAATTCGCCGGCGAGTACGACGAAGCCGTCGGTCAGCAAGGTCTCGCAGGCGACCTTCGCGTTCGGGTCCAGGTCCAGGCAGCGGTCGAGGACACTGTCCGAGATGCGATCGGCCAGCTTGTCGGGATGCCCGTCGGACACCGACTCGGAGGTGAAAAGCCAGGTTGAAGCCATCTTTCCCGCCTCGTGCCGTTATTGTGCCGGACGTACCGGGAACTCGATTTCCGCCCCCGCACGCAGTTCATCCATGTACGCACGCAGTTCACGCGTCTGTAGAATTTCGAGGATCTGTGGCCGGACGTCGTCTAGCGGCGGGGGCGTGATGTCGCGGGTGTCCTCCAGTTGGATCACATGCCATCCGAACTGGGTGGCCACCGGCGATGCTGTGTACTCGCCAGGAACCAAAGCCTGAACGGCTTCGGTGAACGCCGGGATCATCTGCCCGGGCGCGAACCAGCCCAGGTCTCCGCCGTCGGGTCCCGAGGTGTCGATCGAGTGCTCCGCGGCGAGCTCGGCAAAGTCGGCACCCTCGTTCAGCGCGGTTATCAGTTGCGCTGCTTCCTCCTCGCCGCTGACCAGAATATGTCGTGCACGATACTCGGTCGGTCCATAGTCGCCAATCTGCGCTTCGTACTCGGCCCGAATCTGGTCTTCCGAGAAACGCATGCCTTCGGTCTTGCGTTCGATGACCTGCGAAGCCAGCAGATTGGTCTCAATGCTGCGCAGTATTGAACGGGTCTCCTCCTCCTGATCGATACCACGGGCCACCGCTTCCTGCCGCAGGAGTTCGAGATTGACGAGTTCCTCCAGGATGTTCTCGGTGGACCCAAGACCGGCCCTGCCGTCGAGCCCGGCGTAGCCGAAGACGTCGGAGCGGGTAATCGGCACTTCGTTGACCAGCGCGAGAATTTCCGCGTCGACGGTGGTGCGGTCGGTTTCCGGAGGCGGTTGGTCGCAGCCGGTCAGCAGGACCAGCGCGGCAGTCAGCAGGGGTATGGTAAAGCGGGTGGGCATTGAAGAACTCCGGGGGTGCGGGTGCGTTGAGCGGCATGCGGACGGATCCACGGACGCGGTCGGATCAGGGCAACACGTGTTTGAACGGGCGCACTTGCACCTCGCTGAAAACTCCGGCGGTAACGTAGGGATCGGCATC
>SLHN01000078.1 GCA_007136145.1 Thioalkalivibrio sp. | reverse complement strand
TGCACCGGACCAGGCTTTACAGCTCCCTCGCGCCACTCGTGCTGTTGTTCGCTTTCGCTGTGGGCCACGCGGAAACCGACCGCTCGATCGAGGAAATCCTGGAACCGGTCAAGTTGACCGACCGGGTTTACTACTTCTACGGCTCCATCGAGGGACGTGCGCCCATCAACCTCGGAATGAACAATAACGTCGGATTCGTGGTCACGGAGAACGGCGTCGTCATGATCGACAGTGGCCCCAGCAGTCACGTCGCCGAACGCCTTGCCGAGTCCGTGGCAGAGGTCACCGACCTGCCAATCACTCACGTGATCAACCTGGGAAGCCAGGATCATCGGTGGCTTGGCAACGGCTGGTTCCTCGAACATGGCGCCGAGATCGTCGCGCTGAAACGCACCGCCGAGACGCAGAAACGCTACGGTACGTCGCATATGAATCGCTCGATCCGTACCCTCGGTGACGAAGTGATGGCAGGGACCGAACCCGTGACCGCACTGGAACCGATCGACGCCGACCATGCGGAGATGGTAATCGGTGGCGTGACGTTCGAGCTGATCTACGTGGCCGATGCACATTTCCCCGGCGACATCATGGTGCATCTGCCTGGCGAAAGCGTCGTTTTCACTGGTGACTTCGTATACACGGAGCGCCTGCTCGGAATTCAGCCGGAAAGCAACCCGGTCGGCAAACTTGAAAATTTCCGAAAGCTGGAACAACTCGACCCGGAAATCGTCGTCCCCGGCCATGGCGCCGCCACCAATATGGCGACGGCGAAACGCGACGCGGGTGATTACCTGGAGCTGGTCATCCGGGAAGTCCGTGCGGGCCTGGAGGACTGGGAGACGCTGGACGAAACCGTGGATCGTCTGACCGACCTGCCTCAGTTCCAGCACCTACTCCATTACGACGCATGGCACCGACCCAACGTCAATCGCATCTATTTGTTTCTTGAAGCCCGGTAAGGCTGTCGCGGTATGCGCTGCTTCGGATGCATGGGCGGCTGAACGGATTGCCGCGTCGTCCCCTTCGTCGAGACGAGGCGAGTCCTACCTGACCCGCAGTTCGGCCAGGGACGCCCGCGCATCCCCCCCGCTGATATCGGGAATGATCACCAGTTCCAGCTGAGTCACCCCGGCAATCCCCAGATGAATCTCTTCCACTTCCTCGCGGGCCTCGCGCGGATGGAAATTCCATTGCTGACGCACAGCCTCATTCATGGTTTTTCCATCGTCAGGCGACCAACGCAGTACGAACTGCTGGGTACGCTCCCGATCGGCCTCGACGAAACGCAGCCAGACCTTCTCGACCCGACGCGGAGCCAGGAACACCAGTCGAATCGTCTGTTCGCCGGCGTCCGCGGCCCGCCACCCGGAGGAACCCGGTCCAATCAGCGCGTTTTCGATTGGATATGAAGGATCCTCCGAAGTGATTTCCGCTTCGGCGATCTGTTCCAGGTCCAACCAGTCGCCCTCGTCGGGAGCTTGTGACCTGGACCGGTTCGAGATGATTCTTTTACGCATGATCGCTGCTCTCTCGTTGCTCCGGTTGCCGAACCCCTACACCCATACCAGCATACTCCTGAGCTCTGGACCCTGCCGTACACGCGCGGGTCCAGCCGACGTACCATGAAGCAGGTTCCCACCCACGAGACCTTTCACGTCAAAGTGCGTCTCGCAGGGTGCCGTGAGGAGAGGCCAACCGCACCGAAACCGCGCCAGCCCTGACTCCAAGTCCACGGGCCTCGAGCAGCGCAATTCGCTGCGCTCATTGACACCCTACGCGCCCCACATGGCCCGGGTCAGGGGTCAGCCCGTAGGGTGGCGTGAGGCGAAGCCGAACCGCACCGAAACCGCGCTGCCATGACTTACACGCTCCCGGGGCGCAGGCGGCTCAGGCTGGTGGACGACTGTCCCTTTCTCGCTTCTGTTCCCGCCGAATCAGACGCACCAGGTCGCTCATCTCGTCGGCGATGAACTTGAGCAAGTCGTCCATGGTGAGCATACCGGTAAGATGACCCTCCGAATTAACCACCGGCAAGCGCCGAACCCCCATGGCGCGCATGCGCAGGATAGTCTCCCACACTCCGTCGGACTCCCGCGCGGTGAGGAGTTCGGCGGCAACGATGTCCCCGATGGCCAACACCGCTTCGGGAACCTCCTTGGCCATGATCTCAACCACCAGATCCCGGTCCGTGACAATACCCACGGGCTTCATCGGCGTATCCGAGTCCTCGTCGATGACAACCAGACTGCCGACATGGTGGTTGCGCATCAACCGAGCCCCTTCGTACACGGAGGCCTTGCGATCGATCACCACCACTTCCCTATTACAAATCTCCCCGACAGACATTCATTCTCTCCAGATTGTTTGCATGACGCCCCTAGGAGCTGCCCAAGTCCGACAGGCTCCTGGCCAACGCGGTGAACCAGGATTCGCGCTGCCTCAAAGGGCTCGGCGATCCCGAAATCGGGATGCCGCATGGGAAGTGTCCCGCCCCGAGGTTGCACCCGTCAACCGATCCATCTTTCATTTTCCGGACACGGCCCGTAGGGTCATGATCGCCATTCAGACGCCGCCCGGCAATGATGATGCAGCAGGCAACTTGCGCGCCAGGGTCAGACCGTCACCGATCGGGACGAGGGACAGGTCAATCCGGCCATCCTGATGCAGGTTACGGTTGAACTCACGGATCGCTTCGGTATCCGCGCTATGATCGTCTGCATCCGCAACGCGACCCGACCACAGGGTATTGTCCACGAGAACGATACCGCCGGGCCGCAGCAGTTCCAGGCAATGCTCGAAATAGCTGCCGTAGGATGTCTTGTCCGCGTCGATGAACGCCAGATCGAAGCTTGCCGCGTCACCGCGGTCGCGCAGGTCGGCCAGGGTTTCGACCGCGGGACGCAGTTCGAGACGGATGCGACCGGAAACACCCGCCCGCTCCCAGTAACTCCGCGCGGTATCGGTCCATTCGCTGCTCACATCGCAGGTGACCACTTGCCCATCCTCGGGAAGGGCCAACGCCATCACCAACGCGCTGTAACCCGTAAAGGTGCCGATTTCGAGGACACGCCGGGCCCCGACCACCCCGATCAGCCAGGCCATGAACTGCCCCTGCTCCGGCGCGATCTGGAAACGTGCCTCGGGAAGCCGGGCGGTTTCCGACCGCAAGGCGGCAAGCAGGGGATGCTCGCGCAGCGATACGTCCAGCAGATACTGATAAATCGGTCCATCCAGACCCATCGAGCGATTCGACATCGGCCACTCCCGGAATCCGTTGCTCGCTGCAGAGTAGCAGTGGTGTCGCCACACCGAAAACCGAAACCCCGCAAAATCCTCGGGAAGGACCGGTGCACGCGTTCGATCTATGACATTTCACGGGTTTCAACTGTGTGATGCTCGCTGCGGTGACCGAACATGACCTCGGCCAATGCGGTTACACGGTGCACGGCGTCAGCTGGCACGAAGACGTAGAAGCGCCAAAGCCCCGCGTAACGACTTTCAAGCGCCTCGGTCTCGGCGAACGCAGCGCTCCCCGGATCATTGAGACGTCGCAGCCCCGAAGCGGTCTCGACCCAGGCACCCGCTTCCTTCATCACGGTCAGCGCGGGACAGTAGACGATCACATCTTCCGGCGCCAACCCGAGCCCAGCCGCGAGTTCGGCCTCGGCCCAAGCACGTTCCTCGCGCGATTCGTGCATGCGGCAAACCAGCCGTTCGCGTTCCTCCAGACCCACGCTCGCCGCCGAAACCACGTATCCGCGTTTCAGTAGCTCCCGTCGCTGCAGGCGTCTGGCGAGGCGCGCGGCGGTTGGTGGCGCCGCGTGTTCCAGGCGATCAAGAAGCGTCCAGTCATTCAGTGCAAGCAGCTCGCGTTCGGCAAGCGCACCGGCATCGAGTGCGATCTCGACCGCCTTGGAAACCATCGCGCCCGCGACCACCTTCGTGTGATGGTAGTAGACCCGTTCGGTGAGGAAATAGCGCATGCGCAGTAGCTGTATCACTTCCGAACGGGAATCTGGCCGGTCCATGCCGTGCTTGACCATGCGCAGCGCAAGGTGACCGTCCGCTACCGAGAAATACCGAAACACCCGGTCATCGTAATCCTGGGCCAGCCCGGTGAAATAACTGTCCCGGCGCAGATAATCGAGCAGATCCGCGTCCAGCGTGCTCGCGATTACCGCCGGCGCCCATGGCGGCAACGGATTGGGGCCAGCCCCGAGCAGCCCCGCCACGGGCTCGAGAATACCCAGTCGCTTCAATGCATCGCCCAGGTCACCATCCAGTAGCCTGGACAACCGCGTGCCCTTGTCGTGACGCGGAAACAGTCGGCGTTCATCCTCCAGGGTGTGGCCGAAGGGGACATGGGTGACATCATGCAACAGGGCACCAACCCCGATCAGTTCCTCGATCTCGGACGTAATCGGAGTACCCGACCGGCGAAGGCCAGCGACCATGCGATGCGCCACCGCGCAGGCGCCCAGCGAATGATCAAACCGTGTGTGCAGCGCGCCAGGATAAACGTGATACGCGGTCCCCAATTGCTTGATCCCGCGCAGACGTTGCACCGCCGGCAGATCGAGCACCGCGGACTCCAGACTCCCGAGTTCGATATCCCCGTGGATCGGGTCGCGGATTACCAAGGGGTTACTCTAAAGTCTACTACCATCGCCCTTGTGGGAGGTTCTATTTATTTCTCGCGTTTTCCAAGGGTGGCTTTTT
>SLHN01000209.1 GCA_007136145.1 Thioalkalivibrio sp. | reverse complement strand
CGTCACGCTGACACCCGCGACATCGCCTGCAACGCGAAGGTCGTCGATTTTTCTGTGCGAGCGACCCTGAGGATGCGTTGCACACCCGTCCAGCGAATGGGCGACGCACTGTCCTTGGCCCTGTGTGCCGCCTGTAACCATTCGACACCCGCTGATGGTCCGAAGGGTATACAAGACATTCTCTTTAGGAGGCTAGCAGGGTTCCAATATTCCGCGATATCTCTTGATGCGTAGCCCCATCGGGTTAATTTCTCTACCCACAGGGTGGCGGACAGGCGGCCTGAGCCGTTCCGGCCGGTCATCGCAAGGGGCGCGTCGGGGCGCCGCGATCGAGCCAATGCGGTTCGACCATTGGAGTTTGTTGAGGGTTAAGAGCAGCCAACCGGCCCCGATGCACTGACTCTGCCGACGCGCAGACGAGCCTCGGCAGCGTGTTGGGTTATGCTCTGCGCATGACTTACTCAATTGTCGCGCGCGATCCGCATACCCGCGAAATGGGTGTGGCCACGCAAAGTCAGGCGTTCGCGGTGGGAAGCAGCGTGTCGTGGGCCATGTCTGGGGCAGGTGTCATCGCCACACAATCGATTGGCGAG
Organism: Thioalkalivibrio sp.; assembly: GCA_007136145.1. Classification (GTDB taxonomy): domain Bacteria; phylum Pseudomonadota; class Gammaproteobacteria; order Ectothiorhodospirales; family Ectothiorhodospiraceae; genus Thioalkalivibrio. The sequence continues at coordinate 16,232 of SLHN01000209.1, read as the reverse complement.
CCGATGTATGGAGAGCTGGGGCTCGACCTGATGCGCAGCGGCCTCACCGCACCTGAAGCCCTGGATGCGTTGCGTTCGATCGACCCCTCGCCAGAACGCCGCCAGGTGGCGATGATCGACTGCTGCGGCGCGCTGGCAGCCTATACCGGCGATTCCTGCGTCGCGGAGGCCGGACACCACGTGAGTGCCCATAGCGTGGCGCTTGGAAACATGCTTGCGGATAGCGCCATTTGGACGCGTATGGTCGATGCGTTCGAGAACTCCACTGGCAGTTTGGCGCTGCGTTTGGTCGAGGCACTGAAAGTCGCGCAATCACTGGGCGGCGATGTACGCGGTCAGCGTTCGGCCGCGCTCCTGGTGGTGCGGGCCGAACGCAGTGGTCGGCCCTGGCGCGACAACGTCGTCGACCTCAGGGTCGACGATCATCCCGAACCCGTGGCTGAACTGGAGCGCATGACGCGGTATAGCGTGCGCTATCACGCCGCGTATCGGGCGTTCGAGCTGGCGCTCGATGGCCAGGTCGCAGCCGCGCTCGATATGCTTGACGGGTCGGTTCCTGCCCCACACGAGGAGCCGGAGCTCGCTCTGTTGCACGCGACTGTGCTGGCCAAAGCGGGTCGTGTCGACCAGGCACGACGGTTGCTACGCCAACTGGCCACGGACGCGCCGGCTTTCATCGACACCGCCCAGCGTTTTGTTGCCGCCAAGCTCGTGGACCCTCGTTTGTTCAAAGAGATTCTCCCCGAAACCTGAATCACGGGGCCATGCATCAACTCTCTTTGTTGTTGCCCGATGAACTGAGCGACCCCGGTTTTCCGGAGGCGGGGGCAGGTTGCTGTGAATCAGACTGCACTGCCAGGGCCCTTCGGATGCGGCTATGTGTGTGGCAACGGCTTTACTCTAAAGTGTGAGGCACGCCGCGACCGGGGCCTGCATGTGGCCAGGAACCCGGCCACATACACGGCGCTCCCCGCATCAGCCCATGGGCATCAGAGCCGGCGGTAATCAGTACAACAGGGAAACCATCTTCCGGCGATATTGGTTGACCAGTTCGTGCCGAGGCCCCAGGACCTCGAACGCCGCGAGCATGCCCTTGTGCCCGGCGTTTTCCTTGTAGCCACGATGGCGCTGCATCAACTTCAGATACAGTTCCAGCGCCTCCTGATTGCGCCCTGCGACCATGTAGGCCGCGGCAAGTCGCTCAAGGCCCTCCGGGTCATTCTCGTTGTCGCGGACCGCCTGCTCGAGTGCCGCGAGATCGGTTCCGTTCAGCGTCTTCGCGAAGACCAGGCGCGCGCGCAGCTGTTTCACGGCTTCCTGTTCGTGCACGTCCATCGGCAGTAGGTTCAGTTGCTCCTCCGCGTCCTCGGGGGCGCCGGCGTCGAGCAGTGCACGGGCAAGATCAATCTTCAACACGTGATGATCGGGATCGCTTGCAACCGCCGAGCGCAGATCGGCGACCGCGCCGGCGGCGTCGCCTGCTTCCAGTTTCGACAGGGCCTGCTCCCGGACTTGGTCAGATGCCCGCTCGACGTATTTGTCGATGATCGCGCGAATCGCCGATTCGGGCTGCACGCCCATGAACTGGTCTACCGGCTTGCCGTGGCGAAAACACATTACCGTCGGCAGGCTACGAACTCCGAACTGGCTGGCGAGGCCCTGCTGTTCGTCACTGTTGACTTTGGCAACGCGGAACTTGCCGCTGTACTCGTCAACCAGCTTTGCCAGTACCGGCATCAGCATCTTGCAAGGTCCACACCAGTCGGCCCAGAAGTCGACCAGCACCGGGCGGCGGAAGGACTCCTCGATGACCGCGGCTTCGAAATCGCCGGCGGTGACGTCGAGCAGGTCGTTGGTAGCTTCTACCATGAAATACTCCGAAATCGGTTATCTGTGAACATTGTCGGGCCGGGCGCGGGGATTTCAAGCCTTCGACGCTGGATTCCCCGGGCCGGGTCGTGCGTCGGAGGCACGCGTCGCACTACACTACGGCGAGCTGAAATCCGGAGGAAGGCCGCAGGTGAGTTATTCCGCATCCGACATCGAAGTTCTGGAAGGGCTGGACCCGGTGCGCAAGCGCCCGGGGATGTACACCGATACCTCGAGACCCAATCATCTGGCCCAGGAAGTCATCGACAACTCAGTGGACGAGGCCATCAGCGGCTTTGCGAAGAATATCGATGTAACGCTGCACAGGGATGGTTCCCTGTCCGTGACTGATGATGGCCGCGGCATGCCGGTGGACGAGCATCCGCGCGAAAAATGCCCGGGTATCGAGGTGATTCTCGGCCGGTTGCACGCGGGCGGCAAGTTTTCGGACAAGAATTACCAGTTCTCGGGTGGGCTGCATGGCGTTGGTGTCTCGGTCGTGAACGCTTTGTCGAAGCATCTCGAGGTATGGATTCGGCGCGACGGCCGGGAATACAACATGGCCTTTGCCGGAGGTCACAAGGTCAGCGATCTCGAGGTCGTGAGCGAAGTCGCTCGGCGCAACACCGGTACCCGGCTGCAATTCTGGCCCGACCCGCAATACTTCGACAGCCCCCGATTCTCGGTGCCGCGCCTGAAACACGTGCTGCGTGCAAAGGCGGTGCTGTGCCCGGGGCTGAACGTGACTTTTGCCGATGAGGTCACCGGCGAGCAGTGCCGGTGGCATTACGCCGATGGCCTCAAGGATTACCTGGTCGAGGCCCTGGAAGGTCTTGAACGGCTGCCGGATGACCCATTCATGGGTTCGGTGGCCGGGCGGAAGGAAGCGGTGGACTGGGCGGTTCTATGGCTGCCAGAGGGCGGCGAGGGTGTGGCCGAGAGCTACGTCAACCTGATCCCGACCCCGCTGGGTGGCACTCATGTAAACGGTTTGCGCACCGGGATTACCGAGGCGGTGCGAGAGTTCTGTGAGTTCCGAAGCCTGATGCCCCGGGGCGTGAAACTGGCACCGGACGATGTCTGGGAGCGGGTCGCCTACGTGGTTTCGTTCAAGATGCAGGATCCCGGATTTGCCGGTCAGACCAAGGAGCGGCTGTCTTCCCGCGAGGCGGCACCATTCGTCGCCGGGGTGGTCAAGGACAGCTTCAGTCTATGGCTCAACAAGCATCCAACCATGGGCGAGCGCATCGCCGAGCTGGCAATCCAGAACGCCCAGAAGCGCCAGCGAGCCGGGCGTAAGGTGGTGCGCAAGAAACTCACCCAGGGGCCGACCCTGCCCGGCAAGCTGGCCGATTGTGCCAGCCAGGACCTCACTCGTACCGAATTGTTTCTGGTTGAGGGTGATTCCGCCGGCGGCTCGGCGAAGCAGGCGCGTGACCGTGAATTTCAGGCGATCATGCCGCTGCGGGGCAAGATTCTCAATGCGTGGGAGGTCGATCCCGATCAGGTCCTGGCATCGCAGGAAATCCACGATATCAGCGTGGCGGTCGGCGTTGACCCTGGCAGCGACAGGTTGGAGGGACTTCGCTATGGCAAGGTCTGCATCCTCGCTGATGCGGATTCCGACGGCGCCCACATTGCCACGCTGCTCTGTGCGCTGTTCGTACGCCATTTTCGGCCTCTGGTAGAGGGTGGGCACATTTTCGTGGCGATGCCGCCGCTGTTCCGGGTCGACGTGGGCAAGGACGTCTTCTACGCTCTGGATGAAGCCGAGCGTCAGGGCATCCTGGACCGCATTGCCGCCGAGAACCGGCGCGGCAAGGTCGCGGTGACCCGGTTCAAGGGCCTGGGCGAGATGAACCCGCTGCAGTTGCGGGAAACGACAATGAACCCGGACACCCGCCGACTGGTGCGCCTGACCGTCGAACACGGCGACGACACCGCGAGTCTGCTGGACATGCTGTTGGCAAAGAAGCGCGCCGGCGACCGTAAACAGTGGCTGGAGGTCAAGGGCCACCTCGCCGAAGTCTGAGTACTCCCCCGCCCCTGATACGGATCGCATCGCGGCGCGGTATCCGGCGAAGCGATGCCCTGGCCGCGGGTGTCGGCAGCAGGGATGCTGCCGTCAATCCTGCGGGGATCGATTCACGGCGTCCCACGGCAGGGGCCAGGGAGTCGCTTCATTCCCCGATTCGTCCGGGTGCGTCAGTGAGCCGCCGCAGGGCCCATGCCACATGCTCGCGGACCAGCGGAGACGGATGGTCAAGGCGCCGTCCCAGCGCGGCGATCGCTTCGGTGCTTGACGCGCCGTTGCCCAACGCAACCGCGATGTTGCGCAGCCAGCGTTCGTGTCCGATGCGGCGGATCGCCATGCCGGCGGTCCGGTCCAGGAAGGTAGCCTCGTTCCAGTTGAACAGTTCGATCAGCGACGCCGTATCCAATCCGTGGCGCACCGTGAAATCGGGTTCCACGCTGACCTCGGCGAAGCGGTTCCACGGGCAGACCAGCTGGCAGTCGTCACAGCCGTAGATGCGGTTGCCGAGCAGCGGTCGCAGCGGTTCCGGGATCGCGCCCTGATGCTCGATGGTCAGGTAGGAAATGCAGCGCCGGGCATCGAGGTCGTAGGGTCCTCGGAAAGCCCGAGTGGGACAGATGTCGAGGCAGGCGGTACAACTGCCGCAATGACCCGCGCCCCGGTCGTCCACGGGCAGCGGCAGATCGGTGAACAGTTCGCCCAGAAAGAACCACGATCCAGCGTCGCGAGAGAGCAGGTTGGTATGTTTGCCGATCCAGCCCAGCCCCGCCTGTTCGGCCAGCCCTTTCTCCAGGATCGGGGCACTGTCCGTGAACGCGCGGTAGCCGAAGGGGCCGATCTCGGCCTCGATCCGGGTGGCCAGTTGCTGGATGCGACGGCGCAGCAATTTGTGGTAATCGCGGCCCAGCGCGTAGCGCGAGACATAGGCGCGCGCGGGGTCGGCGAGGTTGCGCCAGGGGTCGGCCGCGCCCGGGGGCAGGTAATCCATCCGCAGGCTGATGATCCGTTGCACCCCTGGAACGAGCAGTGATGGATCGCGGCGCAGGGCTACTCGATCACGCATCCATTGCATGTCACCGTGAGAACCCTTGTCCAGCCAGCGCTCCAGATGATCCGCGTGCGCACCGACATCGGCTGGGCTGATGCCCATCGCCTGGAAGCCGAGTTGTCCCGCCCAGCCGCGGATGCGCTCGGCGAGCTCGCGGCATTGGCTTTGCGACAGGGATTGCGGCACGATTCCGGTCATGGCTCTCGCTGGTATCTCAAGTATGGATCATGACCCCATCACCGTCCTTATTGCCAACCGCCTGTTCGGTGAGGCTGGAATGCGCGAGCTCGACCGCCGGGCAATGGCCCTGCCTGGGATGGGCGGCGGGAGACTGATGGAACGAGCCGGCGCGGCCTTGCTCGCGGCCCTTTCGGAAGGCTTCCCGCGGGCGCGGACGCTGGGTGTGCTCTGCGGACCCGGCAACAATGGCGGGGATGGCTTCGTGCTGGCCCGCCTCGCTGCGGACGCAGGCTGGACCGTGACCCTGCACGCCGGCGAGCCCGGCGGTCGGCCCGACTCCGACGGTGCCAGGGCGCGTCGTGCCTGGACCGACAGCGGTGGACAAATCCATCCATTCCACGCATTTTCCCCCGATCGCGCCGAGGTCTGGGCCGACTGTCTGTTCGGCATTGGTCTCGGCCGGCCCCTGGAGCCGCCTTACGCGCCATTGATCGAACACCTGAACCGCTCCGGCGTGCCAGTGGTCGCCGCCGATGTCCCCTCCGGTATCGATGTCGACACTGGCTCGGTGCACGGCATCGCTGCGCGCGCGCGATTCACGGTGACCATGATCGCGAACAAGTTTGGCCTTTGTACCGGTGAGGCTGTGAATCACGTTGGCGAGGTGCGGGTGGCTGCACTCGATCTACCCGAATCGATCTACCAAGGGGTGCCCTGCCTGGCCAACCGGGTCACGCCGGCGCAGGTGCCGAGCGCAATCCCACCGCGCCGACCGGGCGCGCACAAGGGCGATTGCGGTCACCTGCTGGTGGTCGGCGGTGCCCCTGGTTACTCGGGTGCTGCCCGGCTGACCGCGGCGGCCGCCCTGCGTGCCGGAGCCGGTCGCGTGACGCTGGTAACCCATCCCGACCATGCAGCGTTCGCGAACCTCGATCGTCCTGAACTGATGGTACGTCCTGTAAAGGCTGCCCGTGATCTCGAGGTCCCCCTGGCGGGTGCGGATGCGGTGGCCGTGGGACCCGGCTTCGGTCAAGAGGCCTGGGCACGCGCGCTGTGGCCGGCGGTCGCCGACTGGCGTGGTCCTCTGGTGGTGGACGCGGACGCCCTGAACCTTCTGGCACGGGCGCCGCGGCGGCGGGATGACTGGATACTGACACCACATCCTGGCGAGGCAGGGCGCCTGCTTGGCAGGCAGGCGGCCGCGGTCAACGCGGACCGTCTGGGCACCGTGCAACACTTGCAGGAGCGCTACGGCGGCGCGGTGCTGCTGAAAGGCGCCGGTACGCTGGTAGCCTCGGGGTCGGGCCAGATTCCCGCGTGTATCGTGGGCGGCCATCCGGGTATGGCGACGGCGGGGATGGGAGACGTACTGACCGGTATCATTGCGGCGCTCAGGGCGCAGGGGCTCGAGGCAGGAAATGCCGCGGTAACAGGCGCGGCATGGCATGTTGCCGCAGCGAACCTTGCCGCCCAGCGCGTTGGCAACCAGCGCGGCATCCTCGCGGGCGATGTCATCGATGCGCTTCCCGCCAGCGCTGTGAGCCGCGAGGCATGAGCGGTTCCGGGGTGTTTCTGGCCGACGCCGATGCGACCGAAAAGATGGGGGCCGCGTTGGCACGCTGCCCTTGGCTTGAGCAGGTGCGACGAATCCATCTGGAGGGGGATCTGGGGGCTGGAAAGACCACTTTCGTCAGGGGCTTGCTGCATGCACTCGGGCATCGAGGCGCGGTTCGAAGTCCGACCTATACCCTGTTGGAGCCCTATGAATTCCCGGAGCTTACCGTGCTGCATCTCGACCTCTACCGGGTTGCGGACCCCGAGGAGCTGGAAAACCTTGGCCTGCGTGAACAGAGCGATGCCCGGACCCTGTGGCTGGTGGAATGGCCAGAGCGGGGCTCCGGCTGGTTGCCGCCGCCGGACCTGGAAATCGTGTTGGATCGTGAGGGTGACGGGCGGCGTTTGTGGTTCAAGGGTCCGTCAGCAGGAATCGTGGCGCGGCAGGTGGTGGCGGATTGAAGTGCGTTTTCCCTGCGTGAGGGGATCCCGGTGGGGCAGCGTGAAAGCGCAGTTAATTTCTTCGATATGTCCTTCATATGCCGGAGATTATTTGCTTGCATTTTCGTGCAAAAGGTCCACAATGTAAGCAGAGCCCCTGATGCTGAAGGGATTGTCGGTGATGAAAGCGCCTCTGCCAGATCTGCGTCGTCGGTTGTTGCTGAAAGGCCTTGCGGGCCTGGGTCTTGGTGTTGCGCCGCTGTCGGCGTGGGCCGGAGCCGGTGTGCAGAGGCTCCGGATGTCGGTGGATGGCCAGACAACGCGGTTGGTCTTCGACATGGAAGGGCCGGCGGACTACGAGATCTTTACCCTGGAATCGCCGGACCGCGTGGTGGTCGATCTCTCCGGAGCGCAAGCCCTTGGGCCGCTCGATGTGGTCTCCAATCCGCGCTCCCTGGTGCAAGGTGTCCGTCATGCGCAGCGCAACGGGACCGATCTGCGCGTGGTGCTTGACCTGCGGGCCGCCAGTGAGCCTCACAGCTTCGTGCTGCTGCCGGCACAGGGTTCACCGCATCGGCTGGTGCTGGACCTGACCGAGCGGCCAAATGTTGTGTCAGCGGCGCGGGCAGCACCGGAACCCCCGCGGAATAGCGCTGCGCCACGTTCGTCCGAGCCCTTGCGTGATGTGATCGTGGCCATTGATCCCGGGCATGGGGGGCACGATCCGGGCGCGCTTGGCCCCAACGGGACACGCGAAAAGGATGTGGTGCTCGACATTGCACGCCGTCTGGCAGCGCGGATCGAGCAGGAACCGGGGATGCGCCCGGTGCTGATCCGGACCGGGGACTATTTTTTGCCGCTGCGGGAGCGGATCAATCGCGCGCGGGCGGCTCAGGCGGATGTCTTTCTGTCGATTCATGCGGATGCGATCCATGATCGGAGTGTCCAGGGTTCGTCTGTCTATATTCTCTCCGAGCGCGGTGCGTCCAGCGAAGCTGCTCGGTTCCTCGCGCAGCGTGAGAACAGTGCCGACCTGCGCCTCGGCGGGGTGCCGATCGAGAGCAAGGATGACTCACTGACCAGCGTGCTCCTGGATCTCGCTCAGAGCGGAAGCCTCGAGGCCAGCCATAGTCTTGCCAGCCGTCTCATTTCCGAGATGCATCGGGTGGGCAAGGTGCGCAAGCCGGAAGTCGAACGCGCGAATTTCGCGGTGCTGCGTTCGCCTGATGTGCCCTCGGTGTTGATCGAGGCGGCGTTCATATCCAACCCCTCCGAGGAACGGAAGCTGCGCACGGCAAGTTTTCAGAACTCCCTCTCAGATGCGATTCTCACCGGTCTTCGAGCCTATTTCGCCACCCACGCTCCTCCGGGCACGATGATCGCCGAGGGTCGGCGCGACAGGCATGTGATCCGTCCGGGGGAAAGTCTTTCGGTCATCGCCGAGCGCTACAGCATGTCGGTCGCCGAGTTGCGTGCGGTCAACCAGCTCCCCAACGACCGCATCTTCGCGGGTCAAGTCCTGGAGATTCCCCCTCGGGGCGGTTGAAACATCGAAGGTCCCGAGCGGCGCAATTCGCTGCGCTGATTGGCACTCTCCGTTCCTGGCCATCAAGGTTGGCGCCTTTCGAGGCTGTGAGAGTGAGCAGCGACTTTCTGGAAACCCCGGTTCTGGGCTAGTCTGAGGTTTTTGCGCCTGGGATCAAAGTGCCGATACACAAGCTTCCACCCCAACTGATCAGCCAGATCGCGGCCGGCGAGGTAATCGAGCGGCCGTCTTCCGTGGTCAAGGAACTGATCGAGAACAGCATCGATGCCGGGGCCCGTCGAATCCGGGTCGAGCTCGAGCAGGGTGGCGTTCGCCTGATCCGCGTTACCGACGACGGTGGAGGCATCGCACCGGATGAACTGGCATTGGCCCTGTCTCGGCATGCCACCAGCAAGGTCGCCGATCTGGGCGACCTGGAGTCCCTGCGCACCCTCGGTTTTCGGGGCGAGGCGCTGCCGTCGATCGCTTCCGTCGCGCGCCTGACCATTACCTCCGCGGTGGCCGACGCGCGCAGCGGCTGGCGTCTGACTGGTGACGGCTCGGATGTCTTCGGCGAGGTCGTTCCCGCTGCGCACGCGACAGGGACGAGCGTGGAAATTCGCGATCTGTTCTTCAATGTGCCCGCGCGTCGCAAATTTCTGCGTACCGAAAGAACCGAATACCTCCACTGCGAGGATGTCGTCCGCACGCATGCGGCGGTGCGCCCCGAACTTGCCTTTGAACTGCGTCACAATGACCGCCAGACGCTGGACTTGCCGGCTGTGGGTGCTTGCGGTGGGTCGGAACGGGTGGCGGCGCTGCTCGGCGAGGCGTTTCTGGAGCACGCGTTCGAGGTGGAGGACGAAGGCTCGGGACTGCGCCTCTGCGGCTGGCTGGGTTCGCCAACGCACGCTCGGTCGCAGGCCGACCAGCAGTATTTTTTCGTCAACGGCCGGCCGGTGCGCGATCGTGTGTTGTCCGCGGCGGTACGCAGGGCCTATCGGGACGTGCTGTACCAGGGGCGGCACCCCGTGTTCGTTCTGTTTCTAGATCTCGATCCGAACGGGGTCGATGTCAACGCCCATCCGGCCAAGCACGAGGTGCGATTCCGGGATGGGCGTCTCGTCCACGATTTCATCTTTCAGACCCTGCATCGGGCATTGGCGAACCGGCGACCTGGTGATGTCAACTCACGTGGTGCCGAATCCAGCGCATTCAGTGCCGGGAGAGGAGCGGCATTCGAAGTCGACGTGGCTCCCGCGCAACTGACCGGACGGGAATCAGCGGGGCGTTTCGTGTCCGAGGGAGTGGCGGGACCCTTGGCGCGTCGCGACACCCACTGGGAACTGCCTCTGCCCCAGGTGAATGAACCGGCGGGGGAAGAAGCCGGTTCCTACAGGGCAGGCGCGGCTGCCATGGCTCCTGCCGCCAACGCCGTGGCCAGTGGCGGAGTACCGCCGCTGGGATTCGCGATCGGCCAGGTTGCGGATATCTTCATTGTCGCCGAAAGCGCGCGTGGATTGGTGCTGGTGGACATGCATGCAGCCCACGAGCGCGTCACCTATGAACGCTTGAAGCGCGAATGGTGCGAGGCGCGCGTGACCCGGCAGCCACTGCTGGTCCCCGAGAGCATCCCGGTCACGCGCGCGGAGGCGGAACTGGTCGAGTCTTCGACCGACCGTCTCCGCGGCCTCGGGTTCGAGCTCGAGCGCGCCGGGCCCGAAACCGTGATGCTGAGGGCGGCGCCGGCGTTGCTGCAGGGGCGGGACCTGGCCCGGCTCGTACGCGATCTGCTTGCTGATATGGACAATCTTGGGCACGCCGACCGCGCTGACGCCGCTCTTGATGCGGTCTTGAGTAGCATGGCCTGCCATGGCTCCGTGCGTGCCGGGCGCCGCCTGAGCCTGCCCGAAATGAATCAGTTGCTGCGCGACATGGAGGCGACTGACAACAGCGGCCAATGCAATCATGGCCGTCCGACCTATGTCGAGCTCGATCGGCAGGCGCTGGACCGTCTCTTCCTGCGTGGACGCTGAGTTCGTGGAACCCTCGGTCCTCCTGTTGATGGGGCCGACGGCCACCGGGAAGACCGACCTTGCGCTGGAACTGTGTGAGCGCATCGATGGGGAAATCGTCAGTGCCGACTCGGCGCTGGTTTATCGCGGCATGGATATCGGGACGGCCAAGCCGGGCGCCGCGGAGCAATCGCGGGTGCGGCACCACCTGATCGATGTCCGCGATCCCGAAGAGAGCTGGTCCGCAATGGATTTCGTTATTCATGCAAAGCGCCTGATCGACGACATCCATGCGCGGGGGCGAACGCCGTTGCTGGTTGGGGGCACGATGCTTTATTTCCAGGCGCTGTTGCGCGGCCTGGACGTCATGCCTGCCGTTGATCCGGCGGTCCGGGCCTCGCTGCGGGAACGGCTACCACGCGAGGGTGCCGAAGCCTTGCACGCGGAGCTGATGGGTGTTGATCCTGTCTCCGCGCGGCGAATCCATCCCAACGACCCGCAACGTACGCTGCGCGCGCTGGAAGTGTACCGGAGCACGGGGCTGCCATTGTCATCGCTCCAGTCCGGATCGAAAGCTTCGATACCGGCAGGCTGGCGCTGCGTCGCGCTCTGGCCGGAGGACCGCGGTCGCTTGCGCCAGCGCATTGCGCGGCGCTTCGATGCCATGCTGGAGGCTGGTTTCGAGGCCGAACTGCGTCGTTTGATGGACCGTCCGGGATTGACCTCGGGCCATGCATCGCAACGTGCGGTGGGGTACCGGCAGGGTTGGGAATGGCTTTCGGGCCAGGTGACCCGGGAGCAATTTCGGGAGCGCGCGATCACGGCGACCCGGCAGTTGGCGAAGCGGCAGATAACCTGGCTGCGCGGGATGGAAGACATTGTTTGCCTTCCTGCCGAACGAGCGACTAGCGGGCGCTTGTTCGAGATATTGGGGTCCAAAACCACATAGTTTCCGGGTGTGGACCCGGGCAATTGGTTGCTGCCGATGGACAGCGATATGCTATCGTCCCTGATCGTGCAGTCCTCAGGGGAGTGTACGTGTATTCAATCGACAAAGGACATCGAAATCATGGCAAAAGGGCAGATGCTACAAGAACCCTTCCTCAACGCGTTGCGCAGGGACCGCATTCCGGTGTCTGTTTACCTGGTCAACGGGATCAAGCTGCAGGGGCAGATTGAGTCGTTCGACCAGTTCGTGGTGCTTCTGAAAAGCGCCGTGTCGCAGATGGTTTACAAGCATGCGATTTCCACCATCGTACCGGCACGACAGGTGCGACTGCATCTCGACAACGGCGAGCCAGCTCCAGAGGAGCATAATTCCTGAGCGCGTTCCCGGAGTCCGCGAATCTTGTTTGAACGCCCGGATAGCGGCGAACGTGCCCTGCTGGTTGCGCTTGCGATCGGTGAAACCGTTGATTTTTCGGCACAGGCCCGGGAGTTCAGGGATCTGGCCGAGTCGGCCGGTGCCGAGGTGGTCGGCGTCATCACCGGTACCCGCCGGCAGCCGGATTCGCGGTTTTTCGTCGGTTCCGGGAAGGCCGACGAGATTGCCGCAGCCGTCGCCGCCAACGGTGCCGACGTGGCAATCTTTAACCACCCGCTTTCGCCCAGCCAGGAGCGCAACCTGGAACGGCACCTGCAATGCCGGGTGCTGGACCGCTCGGGCTTGATTCTCGATATCTTCGCGCAAAGGGCGCGGTCCCATGAAGGCAAGCTTCAAGTTGAACTGGCACAGTTGCGACATATGTCCACCCGCCTGGTGCGGGGCTGGACCCACCTCGAACGCCAGAAGGGCGGCATCGGCCTGCGTGGCCCTGGCGAGACGCAACTCGAGACCGACCGGCGGTTGCTGGCCGGGCGTATCAAACATATCGAGCGTCGCCTGGACAGGGTCCAGCGGACCCGGGAGCAGGGTCGGCGGGCTCGGCGGCGCAACGAGACCCCGACGGTCGCGCTGGTTGGTTATACCAACGCGGGCAAATCCACACTGTTCAATCGCATAACCAAGGCCGAAGTCTACGCCGCGGATCAGCTGTTCGCGACGCTCGACCCAACGTTGCGGCGTGTCGACCTGGCGCCTCACCGATCTGTGATTCTGGCGGACACGGTCGGTTTTATCCGTGATCTGCCGCATGAACTGATCGCCGCATTCAAGGCGACCTTGACCGAGACCCGCGAGGCCGCTCTGCTGTTGCATGTGATCGATGCCTCCGATCCGGAGAGGGATGCCCAGATCGAACAGGTCGAGGGCGTGATTGCGGAGATCGGCGCCGAGGAGGTACCGATCTGGCGTATTTTCAACAAGATCGACCTGTTGCCCGCACCCGATACCGGGGAGCCGATTGGTTTCGGAGACGATGCCCTATGGCTGTCGGCCGTAACGGGGAGGGGCGTGCCCGAACTGGAACAGCGCCTCGCGCATTACTTCACAGAGGCCATGTTTCATGGCTGGGTGTCGCTTCCCGCAGGGGCTGGGAGGCTGCGCAGCCGGTTGTTTGCCGAAAAGGCCGTTGAATCCGAACAGACGGGTGAAGGTGGAATGATCAACCTCCGTCTGAACGTCCCGGAACGGTCGCTACGCACGATGTTGCGTGAAGCCGGGTTGGATGAGGATCCGGAACACCTGCGCATCGATTTACCTGATGGCGCGGAGCTCAAGGACGGTCAGTCCACTGTCGCAACTCATGGAGCGAATTCTCAGTAGCGCCGTATCCAATCCATCGTTCCGATCTCGATGCAAGTGACGTCGGTCACCCAACGAGATAGACTAGGGAGTCATGCCCGGTGCGGGCAAGCGAAAGTGGCGGAATTGGTAGACGCGCTGGATTTAGGTTCCAGTGGGGTAACCCGTGAGAGTTCGAGTCTCTCCTTTCGCACCATTCCGACAGCTTGAATGAACCCCAATGGCGCGCCCGGATGGCGCGCTTTTCCGAATTTCTGATTTTACGCGAGGCCATCTGATGCAAGTTTCTGTTGAAGCCACCGGCAGCCTGGACCGCAAGATGACGGTGCAGTTTCCGTCTGACCGGGTCGATTCCGAGGTGGAAAAACGCTTGAAGGCGCTGACCAAGCGGGTGCGCATCGATGGCTTCCGGCCCGGAAAAGTACCGATGAAGATCGTTCAGCAGCGTTACGGTGCCGGTGTCTATCAGGAAGTGCTGGGTGAAGTATTGCAGGATAGCTATCGTGAGGCCATCGCGCAGGAGGGCCTGGCGCCTGCAGGTGGACCCAATATCGAGCCCAAGATGATGGAGCCGGGCAAGCCGATCGAGTATGTCGCTTCCTTCCAGGTGTTTCCCGAGGTCGTGGTGGCCGACCTTGCGGATGTCGAGATTGAACGACCGACGGCCGAAATCGACGCCGCGGATGTCGAGCGGGTGATCGAGTCGCTGCGCAAACAGCAGCGCGGCTGGACGGAAGTCGAGCGTGCTGCCGTGGAAGGCGACCGGGTCACCCTTGATTTCGCCGGGACGTTGAACGGCGAACCCTTCGATGGGGGGACTGCAGAGGGGTTTTCCGTCGAGGTGGGGGCCGGGCGCCTTTTGCCGGATTTCGAGGCGCAATTGACCGGCGTGGGGCCGGGGATGGAAAAGGACATTGATGTCACGTTTCCCGACGACTACCCAGCGGACAACCTGAAGGGAAAAACGGTTCAGTTCGCGCTCAAGATCAAAAAGATTGAAGAGCCGCGCCTGCCCGAGGTCGACGCCGACTTCGCCCGTGCCTTCGGCATCGCGGACGGTGATGTGGATAAACTACGCGCGGAGGTGCGCGCCAACATGGGGCGGGAACTCGCCCAGAACATCAAGGGTCGGGTCAAGAAACAGGTGATGGACGCGTTGGTCGAAAAGCATGACTTCGATCTTCCGGTGAGTCTGGTGAAGGGCGAGATCGACCGGCTACGGAAGGAAACCGAGGACCGCTTCGGCGGGTCAAAGCAGTCGCAGCCATTGCCGGACCACCTGTTCGAGGAAGAGGCGCGGCGCCGGGTGCGCCTCGGTTTGGTAGTGCGCGCGATTATCGACGCCGAGAAGATCGAGGTCGACCGCGACCGTCTCGAAGCCGAGCTCGAAACCATGGCGCAGACCTACGAGGATCCCGATGAAGTCAAGAGGCACTACCGATCCAACCCACAGGCAATGGCCAGTATCGAATCTCTGGTGATCGAGGATCAGGTGGTGGACTGGGCGTTGGCCCAGATGCGTGTTACCGAGCAGCCGAGCAGTTTCGACGCGCTGATGAATCCGAACAAGGAGCCTACCGAATGACACAACCTCTTGCGGGAACGGGGGCGCTGCGCACGCAGGCGCTCAACCTGGTACCGATGGTCGTGGAACAGACCGCGCGCGGAGAGCGCGCCTACGACATCTATTCCCGGCTATTGAAGGATCGGGTGGTTTTCTGCGTTGGTCCGGTCGAGGACTACATGGCCAACGTGATCGTCGCACAGTTGCTGTTTCTGGAATCGGAGAATCCGGACAAGGAGATCAGCCTGTACATCAACTCGCCTGGCGGGGCAGTCACCGCGGGTATGGCGATCTATGACACGATGCAGTTCATTCAGCCGGCGGTGAGTACCCTCTGCGTTGGGCAGGCCGCAAGCATGGGCGCGGTCTTGCTGGCGGGCGGGGCGCCGGGCAAGCGGTATTGCCTGCGACATTCGCGGGTGATGGTTCACCAGCCATTGGGTGGGTATCAGGGGCAGGCGACCGATATCGATATCCATGCGCGCGAAATCCTGAAAATCCGGGAAGAGCTCAATCAGATCCTGGCGCATCACTCCGGTCAGTCGGTTGAAACGATTCGTAACGACACCGAGCGCGACCGTTTCATGACAGCACCCGAGGCCAAGGACTACGGTCTGATCGACCATGTCCTGGACAAGCGCGAGGTCAAGCCAGGCAAATAGGCGATAACCAACCTGATGACCCGCCGGCCCGCTTGCATCGAGGGGGCAAACGGGGCATGTTGGTGACGGTAGACATTTCGCAACCCGAGGCATACGGATGAGCGACGACAAATCTCCTCGCAATGACGGCAAGTTGCTGTACTGCTCTTTTTGCGGCAAGAGTCAGCACGAGGTACGGAAACTCATCGCCGGGCCTTCCGTGTTCATTTGCGATGAATGCGTGGAGCTCTGTAATGACATCATTCGCGAGGAAATGCAGGAGGCGGGTAACGCGGAGCGCGACTCGTTGCCGAAGCCCCGTGAAATACGGGGCATCCTCGACGAATACGTGATCGGACAGGATTCGGCGAAAAAGATCCTGTCCGTGGCTGTCTACAACCATTACAAGCGGCTCGAGGCGAAGTCCGGGAAGGATGACGTCGAGCTGTCGAAGTCCAATATTCTCCTGATTGGTCCGACTGGATCGGGCAAGACACTGCTGGCGGAGACTCTGGCGCGGGTTCTGAACGTTCCGTTTACCATCGCCGACGCTACCACGCTGACCGAGGCCGGCTATGTCGGGGAAGATGTCGAGAACATCATCCAGAAGTTGCTGCAGGAGGGCGACTACGACGTCGAAAAGGCGGAGACCGGAATCGTCTACATCGACGAGATCG
>SLHN01000169.1 GCA_007136145.1 Thioalkalivibrio sp. | reverse complement strand
TGCAACGACAAACGTGCGGGCTTCGAGAGGTGCAATTCGCTGCGCTCATTGACACCCTACGCGGACCTGGCGACGCGGCGTGGGGTGCCGTGAGGCGTCGCCGAACCGCACCGGGATGGCGCTGGGGGAATCCTTGGCCTTCGGGGCTTCGAGCGGTGCAATTCGCTGGCGCTCATTGGCACCCTACGCAAAGTCGCGCCGGTGCCATTGGGGTTGCGGGCGTGCTGTTTTTCGTTGACGCTGGCGGTGCCCGGTCCTAGTATTCCGGGTCCGCACTGCCCCCGGATATCCCCCGCCGATGACATATTGTGTTGCGATCAAGCTCGACGATGGCCTCGTTTTCGCCTCCGACTCGCGCACCAATGCCGGGGTGGACCAGGTCAGCACCTACAGCAAGATGCACACCTTCGAAACCGAGGGTGAGCGCATTTTCGTTGTGCTCACGGCCGGCAATCTTGCGACCACGCAGGCGGTGGTCAACCGGCTGAAGCGCGAGATGGAGGAAGGTGTCGAGGGCAGCTTCTTCGATGTCGCGCATATGTCCGAGGCGGCCGAGTACCTCGGGCGGGTCAACCGGGAAGAGCAGGAGAAGCATTCCGAGGCATTGTCGAAGTCGGGGATCATCGCCGAAGCCACGTTGATCGTCGGCGGCCAGATCAAGGGCGAGGACCCGGAGATCTACCGTGTGTACCCGCAGGGGAATTACATCACCACCAGCATGCACACGCCGTTTCTGCAGATCGGCGAGAGCAAGTACGGCAAGCCGATCCTCGACCGCATCATCACCCCGTCGACCGATCTGGGCGACGCCGCCCGCTGCGCGCTGGTCTCCATCGACTCGACGATCCGTTCCAACCTGACGGTCGGCCCGCCGATCGAGGTATTCGTCTACGAGGAAGGATCGTTCGCGTTCGAGCACTACCTGTGCCTGGAAGCCGACGACGACTACCTGCACGCGCTGACCCATGCCTGGGACGACAACATCCGCAAGGCCTTCGTCGACCTGCCCCGTTTCGACTGGGAAGCGACGCGCGGACGGAAAAAACGCGGCACCCTGTTCCATACCCAGTCCGGCCGCCAGGCGCGCAAGCCCGCTCGTTGAGTGTCTGATGAGAACCGCAGGGTGTCAGTGAGCGCAGCAAACCGCACCCTTTGCGGCCCGGAGGCTGCGGGTTCCTTGACGTGGTAATGGTGCGGTTCGGCTTCGCCTCACGGCACCCTACGCAGGTTCTTTCACGCCAGGTCCCGCAGGCCGTCAGAGACCGGCGCCGTCGTCCAGGCGCTGCACATCAACCGATACGCTCAGCGTGTGGCTCGCGCCTCCGCCGCGCACGACGCCACGGATCGGAGCAACGTCGCTGTAGTCCCGGCCCCAGGCAAGGGTGATATAGCGCTGGTCGGGTACCGAATCGTTGGTCGGATCGAAATCCAGCCAGCCGCGGGCGGGATCGTACAGCGAGAACCATGCATGGGTGGCATCCACGCCCACCAGCCGGCTGGCACCGGGCGGGGGAATGGTCTCCAGATAGCCGGACACGTAGCGCGCCGGGATCCCCAGTAGCCGACTGCAGGCAATCGCAAGGTGAGCGAAATCCTGGCAGACACCCACACGCTGCTCGACCACGTGGGTCAGTGGGGTGCTGATTTCCGTCTGCCCCGGGCGATAGGCGAAGCCTTCATGAATGTAGCGCGACAGGAACCGGCCCAGCGTCTCGACGCTCGATTCGGGGTCCACGTCCAGTGCCATCCGCGGCAGCAGATCCGGTAGCGCCGGCAGTAACGGTGAGGCCTCGACAAAACCGCGCGCTTCCAGTGCCTGCGTGCCGCGATCCGAGCGCAGGCGTTCGCGGGCGGCGGACAGCGTCAGCGGCGAATCGAAGACGAGTTCGGCCTCGGTGGGGAACCGGGTGAGATCCGAAACCGTGGCCACGCTCCATTCCCGATGTGCCTGCTCGAGGCCGACGGTACATACCGGGTTGCCGAAGGCATCGACATGCTCGGACAGATAGCGTGCCTGCGGGTCCACCTCCATCCGGAATTGATGCAGCTCCTGCAACGGCGCCGGCCGTGGTTTCAGCCGCAGCTCGTTCAGGCTGCCATGCACCACCGAAGGATAGCGGTAGCGGGTGACATGGGTGACGCGATACCTCATGTCCCCGTCCGCCCCACCAGGGGCAGAGTCGGTGCTGGCGCCAGATAGTGGGAAAACAGCGCCTGGTAACATGCGGCCAAGTCATTCTGCTGCTCGGTCAGCAGCGTATCCAGTGCCAGCCGCAGGCCTTCGTCGGATTCGGCCCAGTCCTCGACCACGGAAAGGCGCAACCGGGACCGCGCTTCTTCCAGATATCGAGCGTACTCTGGAAGGCGCTTCCCATGGCCAAGCGCGGGCAGATGGTCGACGTGGTCCACCAGGCGATCCAGCTGATAGATCAATGCGCGCGGATTCTCCGGCTCGAGCAACAGAAGATCGAGCAGACCGAGGGCATTGCGCCGGTTGGCGGGCCGGGAGCGAAACACCGACAGGCTTTCGGCGAAGGCCAACACCATGTCATTGAGCAGAACGGCCTGGCGGGCCTCCGGCGGAGCCACCAACGTCGCGCGCAAGAGGCTGACGAGCATCATTCCGCGTTCCAGCCTCCGTCCACTATCGAGAAAGCGCCAGCCATGATGCCGCAGCATGCTCTCGTGGGTGAGACCCGACAGCGCGAGCAGGTGCACCGTCAGATCGCCGAGAATCCCTTCGGCCGCCAGCGGATCGCGCAGCGACAACAACGGCTGGCCGACTTCGCGCAGTCCCGTGAGCACGCGCACGCTCTCGGCCGAGAGGCGATCGCGCAGCGCATTGGCCGTGTTGTGCAGTGCGTTCAGCGCCGCGGGAACGCTGCCGGGAACACGGGCGTCGGCAAGAAGACGCATGAGTTCCGGCTCGGGCTGATGCAGATTCCTGCCCTTGCCATCGGCACCGACAAACCCGGGATAACTGCCACTCAGGTGCGTCAGCGCCCGCAGCATGTAGCCGGTCACGGCATCGCTGGACCGCGCCTCGAAGCGAGTGATCCGGAGCCGACGCAGCACCAGGCGCAACCAGCGAATCAGGCCTTCCGCGCGTTCGGCATAGCGACCGGCCCAGAGCAGGTTGTCCGCGACGCGACGCGGCAGGCTGGCCGGCTGGCTGATACCGGGTTCCGGTTCCGGGAACGCATCGTCGGGTGCCGCCAGCGTCGCCGGTGCACGCAGAACCCAGGTGTCCTTGCTGACTCCGCCTTCCTGGTTCGATACCAGCCGGGCTCCAGGGCCGCGGGCGACCCGGGTCAAGCCGCCGGAAAGCACATGGACTTCGCCCCGGAACTGGCAGGCGAATGCCCGTACCGTGCCATGCCTCGGCTCCAGGGACCCTGCCTCGTTCAGACACGGCATGGTCGAGAGTCCGACCTGCTCCTGGCCCACGAAGCGGGTCGGCTGCAGGCGGATCCGGGCGCACAGGCGACGCCGCTCCTCTTCGGGCATCGCGGCCAGAAACAGTGGCCGGCCGCCCTCGGTTCGATCGATGCTGCGCACCACCAGCGAGTCGCTGCGCGCCATCACGTATTCCAGCGAATCCGGGTCCCCGCACCACCAGGTCGCGACGGATGGCATCCGCAGATCCTCGCCCAGGGCAAACCGCGCAATCGCGGGCAGAAAGGCCGGCCAGGCAGCGCTCTCCAGCAACCCGGTACCGAGCGCGTTCGCGACGACGACGTTCCCCCGGCGCACCGCTTCCACCAACCCGGCCACGCCGAGGCGGGAATCCGGATCCAGGCTCAGCGGGTCGCACCAGGCATCATCAACGCGCCGGAGGATCACATCGACACGCTCGAGTTGGCCGAGGGTACTCAGCCAGATCGAACCGTCGCGGAACACCAGATCCTGACCCTGAACCAGGGTCAGCCCCAATTGCCTTGCCAGGAGCACGTGCTCGAACCAGGCTTCGTTCAATGGGCCGGGTGACAGCAGCACGATGCGCGGGTCCGACACCTCCGGCACCAGGTCACGCAGCCCTGTATGCAGGGTCCGGAAAAAGCGGCCCAGACCCTGCACGCCGAGTTCCGCGTAGGTTCCAGGCCAGGTACGGGACAGGATCTCGCGGTTCTGCAACGCGTAGCCGGCACCGGATGGAGCCTGAGCGCGGTCCCCGAGCACCCGAAAACGCCCGTCCGGGCCGCGTGCCAGGTCGGCCGCATACAGCGTAAGCGCTGGGAGCTCGGGTCGCAGGGTACCGTAAAGGACCGGCAGAAACGCGGCATGCGCGGCCAGGAATTCGGGCGGCAGGATCCCGGCGCGAAGCATCTCACGCGGGCCCAGGACGTCCTTGATGATCCACTCGAAAAGCCTGGCGCGCTGAACCAGTGCCGACTCGATCGCGGCCCATTCACCAGGCTCCAGCAAGTGTGGTATCGCATCCAGAGGCCACGGCCGCTGCACGCCGGCCGGATCGGAGTAGACGTGATAGGTCACACCCATTTCGTCGACCAGACGGCGCGTCCCACGCCCGATTTCGCGCAGGGAGTCGCCGCCGTGGGTACCCAGCGCACGTACCAGCGGCAACCAGTGTGGGCGCGGTTCCCCTCCCGGCTGGAGCAGTTCATCGGCCTCGCCGGGTACGGGTGCGTAGGTTCCAAAGGCTGCCGCGTCCGAAACCGCGGGAGACGCCACGGTGCAGCCCTGGAACTGTCCCTGCATCATGCGCGGCAGAACCAGCGAGTCATGTGGCTG
>SLHN01000087.1 GCA_007136145.1 Thioalkalivibrio sp. | reverse complement strand
TGGCTCTCGCCAGCAGCGCCTGCCCTTGATCGAACTGACCCTGGCGACAAAGAAGGTCACCGAGATTGGTCTGTACGTAGGGGTTACCGGAGTCCAGCGCAAGCGCCCGCCGATAGTGCTCCATAGCGGCATCGGGCGCTCCCTGACGCTCGCGCAACGAGGCCATCCCCAGATGAGCGAGCGCCAGCCTCGGGTCGAACTGCAGCGCGCGATCGAGCGCGCGTTGCGCCTGATCCAGTTCATTCTGGTGCAGATAATTGATACCCAGTTCGGCGTTGATCTCCGCCGCGCGCCGCTGATCGACCGACGCCTGCGGTTTCACGGTAGCGCAACCGCCGAGGAAGACGGCGGCAAGAAACGCCGCCACCGCCAACATTTGTGGACCACCCGCAACCAACGGGGCCATCAGGCCGAAACTCCCAGCCGCGGCGGCAGCTCGGCGTGCAGGCGAATCATCCGCACCCCGCGACTGCTGCGGTCGGCAACCTGGCCAACCAACTGGCCACACGCGGCATCGATGTCATCACCTCGCGTACGCCGGACGATGGTCACGAAACCCGCGTCGTCAAGCAGCCGCTCAAAGGTACGCACGGCATCCATCGACGGCCTGACAAACGGAGATCCGGGAAAGGAGTTGAACGGGATGAGATTGATCTTGCAAGGAACATCGCGCAGCAAGGCAATCAACTCCCGCGCCTGCGCCGGTTGGTCGTTGATCCCCGCGAGCAGCACGTACTCGAACGTCACCCGGTGATGCCGAGCTCCGTCCCGGGTATAGCGCCTGCAAGCGTCAAGGAGTTCGCGAATCGGATACTTTCGGTTGATCGGGACCAGCCGGTCACGCAATGCATCATTCGGCGCGTGCAGGCTCACGGCCAGTGCAACATCGGTGACCTGTCCGAGACGATCCAGTGCCGGCACCAGCCCGGAGGTACTCAAGGTCACCCTGCGTTTGCTGAGTCCGTAGGCGTTGTCATCAAGCATCAGATCGATGGCTTCCACCACCGCATCGAAATTGGCCAGCGGTTCACCCATACCCATGAAGACCACGTTCGTGACCGCACGGGATCTGCCTTCCGGAACCGGCAGCCTGCTGTTGGCCAGCCATATCTGACCGATGATTTCATGCGCGGTCAGGTTGCGGTTGAAACCCTGTTGCGCCGTCGAGCAAAACGTGCAGTCCAACGCGCAACCCACCTGCGACGATATACAAAGCGTACCGCGATCATCCTCGGGGATGAAGACTGTTTCGATGGCATTGCCATCGGCAAGGCGGAGAACCCATTTCACGGTGCCATCGTCCGAGGAACGCTCCAGCGCGATCTCCGGCAGCACAATCTCGGCCCGCTCGGCGAGACGCGCGCGCAGGCTTTTGGAGATATCGGTCATCGAATCGAAATCGAGCACGCCGCGCTGGTGAATCCATTTCACCAGCTGCGTTGCACGAAAACCGCGCTCACCCCATTGCTCGAACTGCTCCGCCAGCCGTTGACGGCGCATACCGAGCAGATTCAGGCGATTGGCGGGGGTAGCTGACATGGCTTCTCGAAGTTGATCCGGAGTTGTTTCAGTGTAATGCACGGCGCGGCCCGACGCATGCTGAACCTGCGCAGCCAGGCGCCGCCCCCGGATCGACAGCGATGGCATTCAGGCCAGGCGCGGGACGATGCGCGGCCCCTGCCCCGGAATGCCTCGGGTCCCCTGGGGCTCAGCGAGTGCGGGGACAGATACCATCTTCGCCAAAGAAAAAGGCGATCTCGTTGCGAGCGGTATCCGGACCATCCGACCCGTGAACCGCATTCTCGTCGATGCTGCTCGCAAAATCCGCTCGGATCGTTCCCGGCGCCGCTTCCTTGGGATTGGTCGCACCCATGATTTCACGATGACGGGCAATGGCGTCTTCACCCTCGAGTACCTGCACCATCACCGGCCCCGACATCATGAATTCGACGAGATCCCGGAAAAACGGGCGCTCGCGATGAACAGCATAGAAACCCTCCGCCTGCTCGCGGGAAAGGTGCAGCATCCGCGCCGCGACGATGCGCAGGCCACCTTTCTCGAAGCGACTGTAGATCTCCCCGATTACATTCTTGGCAACAGCATCGGGCTTGATGATGGACAGGGTACGTTCGTCGGACACGGGCAATCTCCTGGGGCAATGAAAAACCGCGCCCCACCGAATGGCGGGTCGGGATGGAAAAATCGTCGTGTAGTCTAGCCTCCGCGACGGCAAACGGACAACCTGCCAGACGCCGGCGGAAAACGGGAGTCCCGAGGCTTCAACGTGCCCACCGTCATCCGGAAGGACCGCGGGGGCATCGCGACCCAGCCGCACCCGGGGCTTCCGCTTCCGCCAAGCGCCCTTGCGGCGACCACACCCTCGGTACGGTCGCGTTCGCGTCAGGCCTCGCCGCCACCGCTGGAGTGCATTGGGGCCTCGACAATCGGGATCCGCCGATACCGCGGCAACGACTGCTTTCCCCAATCCGCGTCGGTGCCGGCGCTCGCGCGCACTTCAAGATGGCGTTGCAGCACGTCGGTCAGGGAACGAGCGCGGAGGAATGTTTCCAGTTCCTGACTCAATTCGACCCAGAGATCGTGGGTCAGGCAGCGGGATTTCTGGTTGCAGTTCCCCAGCCCACCGCACAGCGTTACATCCACTGGTTCATCCACGGCGAGAACGACGTCAGCGACCGAGATTTCCGCCGGATCGCGGCCGAGACAATACCCGCCACCCGGCCCACGATGGCTTCGCACCAGCCCACGTTGGCGCAGTCTCGAAAAAAGTTGCTCCAGATAGGACAGCGATAGACGCTGCCGTTCCGCGACCGCTGCCAGCGGCACCGGCCCATCGCCGGAGTGCATGGCGACGTCGAGGATCGCAGTCACGGCATAGCGCCCCCTGGTAGTCAGCTTCATGGCATTCCCGGGAGCTTGGACAGCTTTGGAGGTTAGCCGTACCCCACCGTGGCGATCAAGTATTTCCGGATGGATTGCGAGGGGTAATCATCGGGTCGTCCCCGGGCTCCAGGCCCTCGAGATCGCTCTGCGAGATGGGATGCAGGTCATCAATGCCGGCGATATCGATCCCCTCGGCTTTCAGTACCTCGCGGGCTCGCTCCATGCGTTCATCGAGTTCATGCAGATGATCGACGATACGGTGGATGGCGTCGGCGACCGGGTCAGGCATGTCCCGGGTCAAACCGTAGGCATCGAATCCCATCCGGTCGGCCATCGCCTTGAAACGCGGATTGGGTTCCGGGCGCGGCACCAGCACCCGCGCCGGTATCCCGACCGCCGTCGCGTCGGCCGGGACGTCGCGCAGCACCACGGCATTGGAACCGATGCGGGCGCGTGCCCCGATGTTCACCGGTCCGAGCAGCTTCGCCCCGGCGCCGATCACCACGCCGTTCTCGAGCGTGGGGTGGCGCTTGCCCTTGTTCCAACTGGTTCCGCCCAGGGTGACCTGATGGTAGATGGTGCAATCGTCTCCGATCTCGGCCGTTTCTCCGATCACCACACCCATTCCATGATCGATGAAAAAGCGCCGTCCGATGCGGGCTCCGGGGTGGATCTCGATACCGGTGATGAGACGACCAATATTCGCGACCAGCCGAGCCAGCCAACGCAGCCGCAAGCGCCACAGTCCATGCGCCGCACGGTGAAACCAGACCGCGTGCAGACCCGGATAGGTGGTAAGAATCTCGAAGCTGTTGCGCGCGGCCGGGTCTCGCTCGAACACGCACTGTATGTCTTCTCGCAGCCGCTGAAACATGCTCTCCATCGCCTGACGTTGGCAATCCTTTACGATATCACGGGCGACCGCGTTGCAGCCCCCACCACGGTCAAGCCCTTGGGCGCCCGCCACCTCGCTCGGCATGAGTCAGAATACCGCGCAGAATCGCCACTTCGCTGCGGGTCAGTCCGACACGCAGGTACAGATGCCGCAACCGGCGCATCAGATGCCTCGGCTTTTCCGGGTCAAGGAACTCGATGGCCACCAGTGCGCGCTGCAAATGATCAAACATGGCATCCAGTTCAGCCTGCGTCGCGGGGGGGTCCGGATCGTAGGCCGGAATTGGCTTGTCGACAAGCGACAGCGCGGTCGCGCGACAGGTGTAGGCCATGACCTGCACCGCGGCGGCCAGATTCAGCGAACTGAAGCCGGGGTTGGTCGGAATCTGCACCAGGGCATTGCAGTGGTCGAGTTCTTCGTTCGTCAGCCCGCTGCTTTCACGGCCGAACACCAGCGCGACCGTCCCCTGCCGAGCATGGTCGAGCAGGCCCCGCGCGGCTGGCTCGGGCGCCAGCGGTGGCACCGAATGGCCACGCTGGCGGGCGCTCGTCCCCGTCACCCAGACGCAATCGTCGATCGCTTCCTCAAGGCTGGGTACGACACGCGCTCGCGCAAGGAGGTCGTCGGCGCCCGCGGCGAGTGCGGTGGCGTCCGCGGCTGGAAACTGCTTCGGATCGACCAGAACCAGATCGGAAAGACCCATCGTCTTCATCGCCCGCGCCGCGGATCCGATATTTCCGGGATGCGTGGTCCCGACCAGAACCACACGAATCCGACTCAACACCTCAAGCATGTTCTCATCCTTATCGGTCAGGGGCCGTCCTCCGACGCGCACGGTTGATATGCTGGCATATCGCGGTATCGATGGCCCGAATCCCACCCATTTGCACTGTTTCCGTGCAACGCAAATTTGCATGACATTGCCACGGGTTTAACGTAGGCTGATTTGCGAAACAATCCGAGCCGTCCAGCGCGAATGCCCACCTCGACCATACCTGACG
>SLHN01000221.1 GCA_007136145.1 Thioalkalivibrio sp. | reverse complement strand
AGATCGCTGCGGTACTCGGCGAGCCCCAGTCCGAATGACAAGGCATGCTGATAGGCGCCACGGGGGTTCAGGTTGCGGGTGTAGCGGCTGGACACGTTTGAGCCGCGCCCTTTCACGTCGAACCCGGCGATGGACCCGGAACTGACATTGGAATAGGACCCGAGCAACTGCAGACTGTCGCCCGACCGGTACAACGGCAGGCGATACAACATCCCCAGAATCGTGACATCGCTTGGGTGCTCCGGGGAGGTCACGTACTGGGCCGCGAACAGATGGTCGCGCTGCCACAGGTTGGCGTGGCGGAAATTCGCGGACACTCGCGCCGTACCCGTCTGTTCGGTACCCGTGTTGTCGGCCCCCAGCGTCACCCGCCAGGGTTTTTCGTCCTGAACGACGACCCGTGCCTCGATCTCTCCCGGTCTGGTGCTGGATCCCAGGGAAACGACGGTCTGCTTCGATGGACTGCGGTTGGCCTGGGCGAGGCTGCGCGACAACGCAACCGTGTTCGGACTCTCGCCCTCGCGCAACTGCGGCAGACTGCGCCGGATGTTGGTCGCATCGTGAAATGTGTTGCCGGAGATCTCGACGGCGGCCAGCCGGGCTTCCACGACACGGAGTAGCACCGTACCGCCAGTGATCTCCTGTTCCGGGACCACCACCTGCACCGCGCCATAGCCGCGTGCGGTGTATTCCTGCTGTACGGCGGCACGAGCGCGCTCGATATCGGCGAAACGCCGTTCGGTCCCCGTGAAGGCGTCGGCAGCTTCGCGCAACACGGTATCGGGGACGAGGGTCGCGCCCTCGATCGCGAATCCGGAAACGGGGAATACGGGCTCAGTGTCCTGAGCGCGAACTGTGGTTATCAATGCGATGATGAGGAACCCGAGCAGCGGCAAGAACCGCATGGCCATCGTCCCGCTTGTCACCGGGCAACCACACTGCATTGAATGCATTCCCTACCCCTTGCGCGCTCGACTGTAACGACGACCGGAATTCCACGGGAAACCCACGGACCCAAGGGGTAACCCCCTGTAAAACCGTGCCAAATGCGAAACCCTGGAGACGTGCACGCCCACGGAACCCAGCGACGACAGTCCATCTCCACCCTTGCTGATCGGCTCCGGAGAACCGCCCGGGAACCATGATCGATCAGCGCCAAACCGGCAACTCCGGGTCGCGCTCCAGCAGGGCCCGTATGTTCGTGGCGATTACGTCATAGCCGACGTTGCCGTAAAGCTTCTGCCTGCCGGAGTTCAAGACGAAAGTCGGGCTACCTTCCAGCCGCAGCCGTTCCCTGTCTTCAATATCCGACGCCAGCTCCGCGTAAGCGCGTCCGCTGCTGATCTCGTCGCGAATCCGGCCGAGCGGAAGGCCCTGATCGCGAATGATGTCCTCCAGCACGCCCTGCCCACCCACGTCACGGAGGTCCCGAAAGAAAGCCTGCCGGACGCGCCAGGCAAACTCCTGCGAAGTTGTGCGCCCCTCGAATTCATCCACGGAAGGATCGATCCAGCCGGAGCGCTCGAGCCCCTCGATCGCCTTGATGTGAAGATGCGCGGCAAACGAACTGGCCGGCGCGTTGCGACTCCAGATCTCGGCATGCACTGGCGCATATTCACAGGGTTGCGCAACCTTGCAGACATGCGCGCCGTAACCGGCAAAGCCCCCCTGTTCCTTCCAGCCCTCGCCGATCCTGACCGCGTTGTTTCCGAACAGCGGGAGGTAGCGATAACGAACCCGCACCCCGGACCCGAAATCCTGCACGATCTGATCCACCTTGATCTGGGCGATATACGCCCACACGCACAGGACGTCGGTGTAATAATCGATTTCCATTGGTTCGGTTGTCATTTACTGATTCCCTTCCCCGGTCGCCAGGAACGCAGGCGAAGCGAGCTCATCCGGTCACGATCTCGAACGGCCAGTCGCGCAGGCCTCCGTCGATACTCACCGCATCGAACCCGCGTTGACGCAACAGCAGCGTGGCGACCGCACTGCGACTGCCACCCTTGCAATAAACGAGGTAAGGGCGGGACGGATCCAGCTCGGTTACGCGGCGGCGCAATTCGTGCAGGGGCACCAGCACGCAGCCGGGAATTCGGCTCTCCTCGAACTCTTCTTCGTAACGGACGTCGAGCAGACCGTGACCATCGTCCAGAAGCGCCTTGGCGAGTGCGGGCTGGACGCGTCGGATCATCGCCTTCTGGAACAGCTCGTCGAAGTCTTCCTGACCAAGCACCAGCAGCACACCGTCCTCGACCATGCGCACCGTCGCATTGCGCGAACCCCGCAGGATCAGTGCTTCCTCTCCGAAGGGATCACCGGGACCGAGTTCGCCCACGAGTTGCGGCTCGTCATCATAGATTCCGGTCTGCCAGACCTCGGCACGCCCTTTCTGGATCACGTAGAACGCATCGCCGGGTTCACCCTGGCGAACGATCTCCTGACCGGCGGCAACACTGATACCGCGCATGCGCCGGAACGCTTCCTCGACGTTTTCCAGTGGCAACCGACGAAAGGCCAGCGAACGACGTACCGATCCGATACGGTCTTCCGCACCAGCTTCATCGCCCAGCCCCTCGGACAATGTCTCCCAACTCAACAGATAATCGAGGATTTCGCCGTCGGCGCGGCACAGCAGGCAATTCGCGAGCGCGACGACCGTTACGGGCTCCGCCGAAGGCTCCAGACGATACGGAGATCCATGAGAAGACGCCGGATGCAGTAAATCCGGTTCGGCTCCCGGAGCATGAATTTCCGCCTCGCCCTCTAGCAGATAGAGGAACTCGCCACCCTTGCCCGGCTGCAGCGCAAGCCGTTCGCCCTGACTGAGCTCGTAGGTCCGCAGGGATTCGAGCGCTTCGGCCGCCCTATGCCCGGAAAGCAGGGAGAATGGATAACAGCACTCGCGGAGACCCGAAAGCCGGCTTCGCACATCGCTCAACATCGGCAACCCCCCATCGAAGCAGAAGACCAGCGCGACCAGAGTCAAGGGTCGGCTCGATACATCCGGCAGATGCCTGGCGCATCCACCACGAATCATTCAGGCAACCGGTGTCAATAGCGGCTTTCCGTAAAGTATCCGGAGAACCGTGACTTGCGTCAACACCGGGCGCCCGCTCAGAGTTTAAGGCGATTGCCGGAAAACAAGATACCGGATTGCGCCGGATTTTCGTTCGTCGGCAAGGCGCCCTCCCGCGCGCATGGTGGTTCCATGCAACCGGGAGGGCAACGCAGCCGACGGACGAAAAGACCAGCAAGACGGTATTTTGTTTGACAGAAATCGCCTAGACTGATGGGTTGCAATCAGTGACCCACCAAGACCGCTAGTTGCCCGACCGAGCACTGCAACATCCGCGTTTGGCGCCGGCACGAGTCACATTCCATAGTTTTCAAGGAAGGCGTCGATCGGCAGTGGTGGCGAGAACAGGTATCCCTGACCGTATTGGCACCCATGGCCACGGAGATACTCTGCCTCTCGCGGGTCCGTTACGCCTTCCGCGATAACAGCCATGCCGAGACTGTCGGCCATCGCGACCAGCGCCCGAACGATACTGGCGATACGAGCATCGGTCAGAATACCGGAAGTAAAGGAACGATCGATTTTCAAGATATCGATCGGGTATTGGTGAAGGTAGCTGAAACTCGAGTAACCGGTCCCGAAATCATCCATTGCAATCCTGAACCCAGCCTTGCGCAAATCCTGAAGCATCGTCTGGGCACGCGTCGGATTATCGATCAACAATGTCTCGGTGACCTCGATCCGGATGCGCCCTGGATCCGCTCCCGCGGCTGCCGCCAGCAACTGGAAACGTTGCACAAGATCGGACTGCTCGAACTGGCGACCCGACAGGTTGACACTGATATAGAGTGGCGGCTTGTCCTGCACACATATCTTGCGGTCGAAAAGCTTCAGGTCCCGGCACACTTGCCCGAAAGCCCACTCGCCAATGGGTACGATCATCCCCGTATCCTCGGCCAGGGGGACAAACTCATCAGGCCCGGTTACATCCGCGCCTCGGCGACGCCAGCGCAACAGCGCCTCGCAACCGGCCAGATCACCCGTATGCAGATCCATGATCGGCTGATAGAACAACGCGAGCTCACTGGAATCCAGGGCCTCGCGGAGGGCGAAATCGACCTCCATGCGCTTCGTTGTCCGCACAAGATCTTCAGCGTAGGACAGCTTCGCGGGGCCAGCGCCCACCTCGCCTACAGGCTCACCGACACCGCATTGATTCATCGCAAGCTGGTCCCTGAACCGCGCCATGATAACGCGCATGAACAGCGCAACGAGCGAATCCGTTTGCGCGATCTTTTTCTCCACATAGGCGCGATCAATGGTCAGCAGCTCGACCGCTCCGACCGCGGTCGCATTGGCGGTACGAGGACGCCCATCCACCAAAGCCATTTCTCCGAACAACTCACCCGGATCGAGCAAGGCAATCCGGTCAATGCTCGTCCCGCTGTACCGGGTGAGTTCCACTTGGCCGCATTGAATGATGTATGCGGTATCCCCTCGCTCACCCTCGGCAAATATCCGTTCACCAGGTTCATAGACACGCTGCGCTCGGCGACCGCCCTGACTACGGGGAATGTGTTCGGGTTGTTGCGCCATCGTGCAGTCACCTCTTCATTGCCTGTCGATCAGAGGCATTCGGGGGAATGCCCTGACATCCAACGAGCCTGATTAAAAATCAGCATAGGACGGAGGCATACCCAGCGCCACATCAACCGCTTGCCGCCGAGTGGGTCTCTTGCAGATTCTCGAGACGCACCTCGCCGGCGGGTCGGACTGACCAAGCGTTTGTGGCAGGGGGGGCTCGTTTCGTGATAATGATTAGCGTGAAAGTCACGGCCGCTCGAGCGCTGGTTTCGCGAGCGAGGCTCGCTCCTACAGGCTCGAAGCCATTCTGGTCGGCGGACCCATGGCCGATTGGCTTTCATCGTCAGGGGTGGCCCGAAGGTTATGACTGTTAACGTGAAGGAACCCGCGTAGGGTGCCGTGAGGCGGAGCCGAACCGCACCGATACCACGCCGGCCGTGGTCCCCAGGCTCCCGGGCCTCGCGCGGTGCAATTCGCTGCGCTCATTGGCACCCTGCACTTGCACCTTTCCTGTTTCGGGGTGGCTGGCATGACCATGAGAGTTAACCTATATACGTCATCCGGGGGGGCTCGTTCATTGCAAGCGCATGGCAGCGGCCGGGATGGCTTCCCCGGCAAACCCGCAAACTCTGCATCGACCGGACAAGCAGTTTCGGGGCATTGATGATTGGTGACGGGCGCGAACCGAGCGGAGAGAGTGATGCGACACAGGATTGGTGGTCTGTTCCCATTCGGATTACCCGATGGCCCCAGCTGACGAGAACGTATGGCCACCGCGCGCACCCGTCGACCCAACGGCCGAGCATGCAAGCGCGCAGGAGACAACTTCCGATCCGGTGACCGGCCGCTCCGACGATTCGGTCACGCTGGTCGGATGGAACCCTGACTGGGCTGCGCGTTTTCAGCGGATCGCGCAGCAGCTATGGCAGGCCGGCATCCCTGGATTGAGGTCCGTCGAGCATGTTGGTAGCACCGCGGTAGCTGGCCTGAGTGCGAAACCCATCATCGACGTCGCTCTGGCGTTGGATATCCCCGCTGGAAGCCCGCGTGTGGTGCGCGCGCTCGAGTCGCTGGGATACACCTATTTCGGCACCTTCGGGCTGCGCGGCAGACACTTTTTCCGCAAGGGCGATCCAGCGACGATCCATCTCCATGTTGTTAACTGGCGTTCGCCACACTGGCGCGCCTGGCTGGATTTCCGGGATGCACTGGCCTCCGATCCGGAAACGCGCGATCGCTACGAACAGCAGAAACGTGAGCTGGCGCGCAAGTATGCCGATGACCGGGCTGCGTATACCGCGGCGAAGGGTCCAATGGTGCTCAAGATCCTGACTGCGGCGCGAAAATCGCGAACAGGGTGATCGCAACCGCCGGCCACCACTCATCCCGGATCCGGACCGGCCTCGGGAGGCCGTGCAACGCGGCATCATTATCCGTCAGGAACCCCCTGCGCCGGCGGGCGGCGCATGGATGCATCGGCGTGATCCTGTCGCCCCAACACAGCGCGCAACGCGGCCTCGTCAAACCGAGCGGGGTCCACTTTCAGGTATATGGCGGCCTCGCGTGCGCTCACCCGCGCTTCGGCCACGCCGCCCATCTGCCCCAGCAACGCGTTCAACTCCGCAACGGAGTCCTTCCATCCGAAAGGGAGCGCGTAGGCGCGACTGGAAAGATGCGCTATCGGCGCCATCATCAGGCCAAGGACCAGCCAGACCGATGCGGCGAGGAGACCAATGCCGAACACGCCGGTCGTTCCCCAGTGGGTCAGAACCCAGCCACCCAGAACCCCGCCGGCAAAGATACCAAGGAACTGGCTGGTCGAAAACACACCCATCGCGGTTCCCTTGTCCGCGACCGGAGCAGCCTTTGCCACCATCGATGGCAAAGTGGCCTCGAGCAGGTTGAACGCGGCGAAGAACAATACCAGACCAAGTCCGAGCCAAAACCAACCGTAAGCGGACGGCAGCATCACCTGGACCAGGATGAGCAGCACGATTGCCCCAAGCAACACGGGTTTCAGCACGCGTTTGCGTTCCGCCAGGATCACCGCGGGAATCATCAGCAGGAAGCCCAGGACCAGAACCGGCAGATAGACCCGGTAGTGAAAATCGGAAGCCAGCCCCAGCCGCTCCACCAGCATCACGGGAAGCACCAGGAAATTGGCCGCGAGGGTCGTATGCAGGATGAAAATACCCGCATTGAGGCGCATCAGCTCCGCATCGCGAAGCACATGCCGAAGACCTCCCGGCACGGGAACCATGTCCGGGTGCGGGCTGTACCGCAGGGGCATCGGCACCCAGAAATACAGCAGGAGCAGGGCAACGCCGCCCAGCAGAGCGGTCAGCCAGAAAATCCCGGCCAGACCAAAGGACCGATCGATCACCGGACCAAGCACCATCGCGACCGTAAACGTGACGCCGATGGTCAAACCGATCACCGCGAGAGCCCGGGTCCTGCGTTCCTCGGCGATCAGGTCGGCGGTCAGCGCCAGAACAACGGCGGCCACGGC
Organism: Thioalkalivibrio sp.; assembly: GCA_007136145.1. GTDB lineage: Bacteria > Pseudomonadota > Gammaproteobacteria > Ectothiorhodospirales > Ectothiorhodospiraceae > Thioalkalivibrio. Next base: position 9,847 of record SLHN01000221.1, on the reverse strand, counting down.
CCCGGCGCCCTGCAAGGCGCGTCCAACGATGATGCCGTAGACGGACTCGGATAATGCCGCGACGACGCTACCTGCGATCAGGAGCAGCAAACCCAGGGCGATAAGCGGCTTGCGGCCCACGCGGTCGGACATCATTCCGAACGGGATCTGCAACAACGCCTGGGTCAATCCGTAGATGCCCAGTGCCAGCCCCATCAGAAACGGTGTCGCACCCGGCAGCACGTCGGCATAAAGCACGAAAACGGGCAACACCATGAACAGACCCGCCATGCGCACCGAGTAAATGGCGGCAAGCCCGGACGTGGCGCGCAGTTCATTGGAAGTCATGGACAGAACAGTCGTTCCTTTAACGGATGGCAGGACCGTGCCGCATGTTACAGGGAACCGGAACGGGACTGCACTCGGTCGGGAGCGCAGCGATGCACGGATTGTCCACGGCGACCGTCGACGGGGGCCAGTGTATGGCACGGGCTACAAACTCCGCCGGACGCATTCTCCGGGCCATCGCGGGTAACCGCGTACTCACTCCTTCCACTAACCCGGAATATCAGGAGACCCCGCCACCGGTGATACCATGTGCGGCTGGGCGCAACAACGTCGTCAATGCGGGGCAGGTATGGCCACGATCCGGATCCGCGGTGCACGTACACACAATCTGAAGAACGTTGATCTCGATCTTCCGCGGGAAAAGCTGATCGTGGTGACTGGGGTTTCCGGCTCGGGCAAGTCGTCCCTGGCCTTCGACACGCTGTTCGCGGAGGGCCAGCGTCGTTACGTCGAAAGTCTGTCGACCTACGCAAGGCAGTTTCTGTCGATGATGGAAAAGCCGGATGTCGACCTGATCGAAGGCTTGTCGCCGGCGATATCGATCGAACAAAAGAGCACCTCGCACAACCCCCGCTCCACCGTCGGCACGATCACAGAGATCTACGACTACCTGCGTCTGCTGTTTGCACGCGCCGGGGAGCCTCGTTGCCCGGAACACGGCGAGACCCTTGCCGCTCAAACCATCTCGCAAATGGTTGACCAGGTCCTGGCTCTGCCGGAGGGAGACAAACTGATGCTGCTGGCGCCGATCGTGCGCGGGCGCAAGGGCGAGCACCACCGCCAGCTGGAGACCATGCGCACTCAGGGTTTCCTGCGAGCCCGAATCAACGGCGAGATCTTCGATCTCGATGCCCTGCCGCCGATTGATCCGAAACGCAAGCACGACATCGAAATCGTGATCGACCGTTTCAAGGTGCGTGGTGATCTGCGCCAACGGTTGGCGGAGTCCTTCGAGACCGCAACCAACCTTGCCGAAGGCCTCGCGCTGGTCGCATGGATGGACGACCCTGACCGATCCCCGCTGATTTTCTCCGCGCGTTTCGCCTGTCCCGTCTGTGGGTACGCGATTCGGGAACTCGAGCCAAGGCTGTTCTCGTTCAACAACCCCGCCGGTGCCTGCCCGTCCTGCGACGGCCTGGGCGTGCGTCAGTCTTTCGATCCAGTCAAGGTGGTCGCGGTCCCCGAACTCAGTCTTGCCGGTGGCGCCGTACGCGGCTGGGACCGCCGCAACGCCTGGTACTTCAGTATGTTGCAGAGCCTGGCCCGGCACTACGATTTCGATGTTGAAACCCCATGGATCGAACTCCCGGCATCTGTACGCGCGGTGATTCTGCATGGCTCCGGGGTTGAAAAGATCCGCTTCGCCTATCCCGGTGGCGACGGTCGACCACGTGACGAACTACGTCGGTTCGAAGGCGTGATCCCCAACCTCGAGCGACGTTACCGGGAAACCGATTCGGCGGCTGTACGCGAGGAGCTCGCTCGCTATCTTGCCAGCCACGCGTGCTCCGAGTGCGAAGGCACGAGATTGAACGCCGCGGCCCGAAACGTATTCATCAATGGTCACAATCTTCCGGCATTGACGGCCATGAGCGTGGCTGATGCACGCGCCTTCTTCCACGGCCTGCGGCTACCGGGCCGCTATGCGCGCATCGCCGAGAAGATCGTTCGCGAGATCGACGCGCGCCTTGGCTTCCTCGTGGATGTCGGCCTCGACTACCTTGCGTTGGACCGTTCCGCCGAAACCCTGTCCGGCGGGGAGGCCCAGCGCATCCGTCTTGCATCACAGATCGGATCCGCCCTTGTCGGCGTGATGTATATCCTGGATGAGCCTTCGATCGGCCTGCATCAACGTGACAACGAACGCTTGCTCCGCACGCTGTTCAACCTGCGTGATCTCGGCAATACCGTCGTAGTCGTGGAACACGACGAAGAGGCGATTCGTCGGGCCGACTACGTGGTCGACATCGGACCTGGAGCTGGCCGCCATGGCGGCGAGGTCGTGGCCTGTGGGACCCCGAGGGAGGTCGAACACAATCCACGTTCCCTCACCGGCGCCTATCTGACTGGTCGCAGATCGATACCGATCCCGGAACGACGCACACCGGCCGATATGGACCGAAACGTCACAATCCGCGGGGCTCGAGGCAACAACCTGAAATACATTGACGCATCGTTTCCAATCGGTCTCCTCACCTGTGTGACCGGGGTCTCCGGTTCAGGAAAGTCGACCTTGGTCAATGACACCCTGTATCCAGCCGTGGCCAATGCACTGCATCGGAGCAGCCACGAGGTCGCGGCGCACGACACCATCGAGGGACTGGAATGGGTCGACAAGGTGGTCGATATCGATCAGAGTCCGATCGGCCGCACCCCGCGCTCGAATCCTGCGACCTATACGGGCCTGTTCACACCGATCCGGGAGTTGTTTGCCGCAACTGCCGAGGCCCGCTCCCGTGGCTACAAGCCTGGACGCTTTTCCTTCAACGTACGCGGCGGACGCTGCGAGGCCTGTCAGGGCGATGGCGTGATCAAGGTCGAGATGCACTTCCTGCCAGACGTCTTCGTTCCCTGCGACGTCTGCCGAGGACACCGGTACAACCGCGAGACACTCGAAGTGCGATACAAGGGCCGCAATATCCATGAAGTGCTCGAGATGACCGTCGAGGAGGCCCTGGATTTCTTCTCGCCGGTGCCCGTGATCCGACGCAAACTCGAGACCCTTCTCGATGTCGGTTTGGCATACATCCAACTCGGCCAGAACGCGACCACGCTCTCCGGCGGCGAGGCCCAGAGAATCAAGCTCGCCCGCGAACTGTCCAAGCGCGATACCGGGCGCACTCTGTACATTCTCGACGAGCCCACGACCGGGCTGCACTTCCACGACGTCGAACAGCTCCTCAAGGTGCTCCACCGGTTGCGCGACCATGGCAACACCGTTGTCGTGATCGAACACAACCTTGATGTCATCAAGACCGCGGACTGGCTGATCGATATTGGTCCGGAGGGTGGCGCGGGAGGTGGCCAGATTCTCATCGCCGGAACCCCGGAGGCCATCGCCAACCACGAGAAAAGTTACACCGGTAGGTTTTTGGGCCCGATCCTTGGGAATTCATCCCGGATCAGGCACCTTGCCTGAACCTTGGCCTCGCCGGGAGCCGCACCGGCTTACCCCGACCGACGCGAGGCTTCCCTGCCCAGCGTTGCCTCCCGCCACTCCTCATTACCGGGCACCAACGCGAAAGCCGGCACATGGCCGGCTTTCAGTTCAATCGAGCTCCGATCTTCCCTCAATCCGCAGCCGATGGCTCCGGGCGATCGAGCAGTTCGACATATGCCATCGGCGCATTATCGCCGGCCCGATAGCCACATTTCAGGATTCGCAGATAGCCACCCGGCCGAGCCTGAAATCTGGGACCCAGATCCGTGAACAGCTTCCCGACCATCTCCTTGTCCCGGAGACGCGCGAAGGCGAGCCGTCGCGTATGCACCGAGTCCTTCTTGGCCAGCGTGATCAGCGGCTCGGCCACACGGCGCAATTCCTTAGCCTTCGGCAGGGTTGTCTTGATCAGCTCGTGCCGTAGCAGGGACACGGCCAGCGCCTGTAATGTCGCCTTGCGATGTGAACTGTTTCGGCTCAGTTGCCGACCAATGTTGCGATGACGCATAAGAGTTACCTAGATCCGTAGTTTCGGGGGGAGCCGATGTTTATTCAGTGGGTTCCTGCAAACCCGTCGGTGGCCAGTTCTCGAGCCGCATGCCCAGTGAGAGCCCATGGCTGGCAAGCGTATCCTTGATTTCCGTCAAGGACTTCTTGCCCAGGTTCGGCGTGCGCAGTAATTCCACCTCGGTACGTTGAACAAGATCCCCGATATGGTAAATATTCTCCGCCTTCAGACAGTTGGCTGAACGAACCGTGAGCTCGAGTTCGTCAACTGGTCGCAGAAGTACCGGATCCACCGCACCCCCCGTCGGGGCACGATGGTCAAGAGGCGTTTCCTTGAGATCAACGAATGGCGCCAACTGGCTTTGCAGGATTCCTGCCGCCTGCCGAACCGCGTCATCCGGGGCCACAGCTCCATTCGTCTCCAGTTCCAGAACCAGCCGGTCCATATCCGTGCGCTGTGCGAGCCGGGCGCTTTCGACCCGGTAGGCAACTCTCCGGATCGGGCTGAAGCTTGCATCAAGCATCAATCTACCGATGGTACTGTCTTCCACGTCACCGTGACGTCGCGCCACAACGGGCTCGTAACCGCGCCCACTGCGCAGCCGAAGAGACATCGCCAACTCGACGTTTTTCGTGATGGTGGCGATTACATGCTCCGGATTCACGACTTCGACGTCGTGGTCAAGCTTGATGTCGCCCGCCGTAACCACGCAGGGGCCCTTCTTGCGCAGCGATAACACGGCTTCGTCCCGGGCATGCATTCGCAGCGCCACGCCCTTCAGGTTCAGCAGGATATCGACCACATCCTCCTGTACCCCCTCGATCGTGGAGTATTCATGCAGAACACCTTCGATCTCTGCTTCGACGATCGCCGAACCGGCAATCGAGGATAGAAGGACCCGGCGCAATGCGTTGCCAAGGGTATGCCCGAACCCACGCTCAAGCGGCTCAAGCACGACCTTCGCCTTGTTGCGGTTTTCCGCCTCGACTTCGATGTGCTGCTTGTTGACCAATTCATTCGCTTGCATGTTCTCTCCTGCCCGCGGGGGTTACTTGGAGTACAACTCCACAACCAGCGACTCGTTAATGTCGGCTGGCAGGTCGCTGCGGTCAGGGAACGCCTTGAACACACCTTCAAACTTGCTTCCCTCGACCTCGAGCCAAGACGGGAGGCCGGCCTGTTCCGCAAGCGTCATCGCATCCCGGATGCGAACCTGGCTTCGCGCCTTCTCGCGTACGGCAATGACATCCGCTGGAGAAACCTGATAGGAGGGAATGTTCACCGTTTGCCCGTTCACCAGAATCGCGCGGTGAGAAACAAGCTGCCTTGCCTCGGCACGCGTACCACCGAAACCCATCCGATAGACAACGTTGTCGAGCCGTCCCTCAAGCAACCGCAGGAGGTTCTCGCCGGTCGAACCCTTCAGTCGGGAGGCCTCCTTGTAGTAGTTTCGGAATTGCTTTTCCAACACCCCGTAGATTCGGCGCAGCTTCTGCTTTTCGCGCAACTGCACACCATAGTCGGACAGACGGGTGCGCCGGTCGCCGTGCTGGCCAGGTGCCTTGTCGAGCTTGCATTTCGTTTCGAGCGCACGCGCGCGGCTCTTCAGCCCAAGGTCTGTGCCCTCGCGCCGGCTCAGCTTGCATGTCGGTCCAATGTAACGGGCCATAGATAAAACTCCGAATCAGTTTAAACGCGCCGCTTCTTGGGCGGACGGCAGCCGTTGTGCGGAATAGGGGTTATGTCGCTGATATTGGTGATCTTGAAACCCACGTTGTTCAGCGCGCGCACGGCCGACTCGCGCCCCGGACCAGGCCCCCTCACCAAGACTTCGAGGTTCTTCACCCCATGTTCCTGAGCGGCCGAGCCCGCTCGCTCGGCCGCCACCTGGGCCGCGAACGGGGTGGACTTGCGCGAGCCACGAAACCCTGACCCTCCGGATGTCGCCCAACTCAGCGTGTTGCCTTGACGGTCGGTGATGGTGATGATCGTGTTGTTGAAGGAGGCGAAAATATGCGCTACTCCCTCGGCCACGTTCTTGCGGACCTTTTTCTTGGTCTTGGATTGCGGTTGTGCCATTGACTAGATCCCAGAAAAATTACTTGCGAATCGGACGACGGGGGCCCTTGCGGGTACGAGCGTTGGTACGGGTTCGCTGCCCGCGCAGCGGCAGACCACGGCGGTGCCGCAGCCCTCGGTAGCAACCAAGGTCCATCAGTCGCTTGATGTTCATACTGACTTCGCGCCGGAGATCGCCCTCGACCGGGAGGCGGCCCACTTCAGCGCGCAGGCTCTCTACTTCCGCATCGGTCAGATCCCGCACCTTGATGTCCTCGCGAACGCCGGCCGCGTTGCAGATCTGCCTCGCACGAGTCCTACCTATTCCGTAGATCGCGGTCAGCGCGATCACGGTGTGTTTCTGGTCCGGAATATTGATACCAGCGACGCGAGCCATCCAAACTCTCCATCAATTCGGCAAAGCCGATTATTTTAACCAAAGACGAGGAAACACTCAAGTGCCTGTTCAGCCCTGGCGTTGTTTGTGGCGCGGGTCGCTGCAGATCACGCGAACCACGCCGTGGCGCCGGATCAGCTTGCAGTTCCGGCAGATCGGCTTGACTGATGCTCGTACCTTCATTTCACTTTCTCCAGAAAATCTAGCGGATGTTACTGCCGCCAAAGCCCTTCAGATTCGCCTTGCGCATCAGACCTTCGTACTGGTGCGACATCAGATGTGCTTGCAACTGCGCCATGAAATCCATGGTCACGATCACGATGATCAGCAGCGACGTACCGCCGAAATAAAACGGAACGTTCCAGTACAGGATCAGGAACTCCGGCAGCAGACATACCGCGGTGATATAAATCGCGCCCACCGCCGTAAGCCGGGTCATCACGCCGTCGATAAACCTTTCCGTCTGCACACCTGGACGGATTCCAGGAACGAAGGCACCTTGTTTCTTCAAATTTTCCGCCGTCTCCCTCGAATTGAACACCAACGCGGTATAGAAGAAGCAGAAGAAAATGATCGCGGCAGCATAAAACGTTACGTAAAGGGGTTGCCCAGGCGCCAACGTGGTCGAGATTTCCCGTAGCCAACCCATGCCTTCGGCCTGCCCGAACCACTGTCCCAAAGTTGCAGGGAACAGAATGATGCTCGAAGCGAAGATCGGCGGTATGACCCCGGCCATGTTGAGTTTCAATGGCAAATGGCTGGACTGCCCCCCGATCACCTTACGCCCCACCTGGCGTTTCGCATAGTTGATCGTGATCCGCCGCTGCCCGCGTTCAACAAACACCACGAATGCTGTGACGGCCAGGGCCAGCACCAACAGGATGACAACAAATGCAGCCGCCAGTTCGCCGGTCCTTGCCAGTTCCAGGGTTCCGCCGATTGCCGCAGGCAGGCCGGCAACGATCCCCGCAAATATGATGATCGAGATTCCATTCCCGATTCCACGTTCGGTAATCTGTTCGCCGAGCCAGACCAGGAACATCGTTCCAGTCACCAGCGACACAACCACGGTCGGAATGAAGATATGCGATGGAGTCAGCGCCATCGGCATGCCCTGAATGGTCTGGCCACTGAGAGCTACCGAGATACCGATACTCTGAAACAGCGCCAACGCCACCGTGCCATACCGTGTGTACTGAGTGATCTTGCGCCGACCAGATTCACCTTCCTTCTTCAGTTGCTGGAGATGCGGCACCGTCGCGGCCAGCAACTGCATGATGATCGCCGAAGAGATGTATGGCATGACGCCGAGCGCGAAAATCGACAGGCGCTCCAGCGCACCACCGGAAAACATGTTGAACATGTCGAGGATGGTACCGCTGTGCTGGTCGAAAAAGCTGGCAACCGCTACCGGATTGATCCCCGGCACAGGGATGAAAGTCCCGATACGGTAGACAACCAGCGCGCCCAGCACAAACAGCAGGCGCTGGCGCAGCTCGGAAAACCCGCTCAGTCCAGCGCCTCTTGCTGCCGCTCCGCGTGCCATCGTTACTCCTCTATGCGCCCGCCGGATGCCTCGATGGCCGCGCGAGCGCCAGCCGTCACCCCAATGCCACGAAGGACGCAGGGCTTATCTAGGGACCCGGACAAAAACACTTTCGCGCGTTCCGCATTGCCGGGAATCAGACCCGCGGCTTTCAGCGCCTCGATGGTGACGTCTCCCTCCACCAAGCCCAGCTCGTGCAACCGCACTTCGGCCACTGCGTGTTTCACGCGGGAGCGGAACCCGACTTTCGGGAGGCGCCGCTGCAACGGCATTTGCCCCCCTTCAAATCCGACCTTATGGTAACCGCCAGAGCGAGATTTCTGGCCCTTGTGACCGCGGCCCCCGGTCTTCCCAAGACCCGAGCCGATGCCACGCCCCACGCGCTTCGCGCTGGGTCGGGAGCCGGGTTCTGGCAACAATTCGTTCATTCGCATGATCAGGCCTCCTCGACCTTGAGCAGGTAGGCGACCTTGCGCACCATGCCCAGATTCTCCGGGGTGGCTTCGATCACCGACGTGCTTTGAGTACGGCGCAGACCGAGCCCGCGCACACACGCTTTGTGGTTAGCCAGTCGGCCGGCGGTCGAACGTACCAATGTCAGCTTGAGCTTGTTCATCTTCAACCCTTGATTTCTTCGAGCGTCTTGCCGCGCTTCGCCGCGACCAGCTCCGGGTTGCGCACCGCCAACAGCCCATTGATTGTGGCCTGGACCACATTGATGGGATTGCGGGACCCTACGCATTTGGCCAGGACATTGCGGACGCCAGCCACTTCCAATACGGCCCGCATTGCCCCACCAGCGATGACGCCTGTACCCTCGGACGCAGGCTGCATATACACCGACGCCGCGCCATGGTACCCCTTGATCGCATAGTGCAGCGTCCCCTGATCCAGGCTTACGCTCGCCATATTCTGACGCGCCTGCTGCATTGCCTTCTGGATTGCAAGCGGAACCTCGCGGGCCTTGCCGTATCCATAACCCACCCGGCCCTCGCCATCGCCGACGACGGTCAGGGCTGCGAACCTGAACTGCCTGCCGCCCTTGACGACCTTGGCCACACGATTGACGCTGATCAGTTTTTCCTGCAGCCCATCAGTGGCTTCACTTTGTTCATGACGTGCCATTACTGTCTCCGTTGGAATCGAGTCGGATCAAAACCGCAGCCCGCCCTCACGCGCTGCGTCGGCCAGTGCCTGCACGCGTCCGTGATAGCGGAATCCGGCACGATCAAACGCAACCTTTTCGATGCCCGCCGCTCGTGCCCGCTCGGCAATGAGCTTACCGACCTCGGCCGCGGCCTCCGTGTTGCCCGTGTATTTGAGATTGGCTTTCAGGCCCGATTCCACCGTGGATGCCGCGGCAAGGACCGCATCGCCGCCCGGGGCGATGATCTGCGCATACATGTGCTTCGGGGTGCGGTGTATACACAGACGGTGTACCCCCAATTCCCGAATCTTGAAGCGCCCACGGCGCGCCCTTCTGAGTCTCGACTCTTTCTTGTCCACGGATTTACCCTACTTCTTTTTGGCTTCTTTACGAAGAATGCGCTCACCCTTGTACTTCACACCCTTGCCCTTGTAAGGCTCCGGCGGGCGGAAGCTGCGAATATTGGCGGCGACCTGGCCGACCTGCTGGCAGTCGTGACCCTTTACCACGATCTCGGTTTGACTCGGCGTCTCGATCGTAATCCCTTCCGGCACTTCGAAGGCGATTGGGTGCGAGAACCCCAGGCTCAGATTGAGCGTCTTGCCTTGCGCCTGGGCGCGATACCCGACTCCGACAAGTTCCAGCCCGCGTTCGAAACCCTGGCTCACACCATGAACGTGGTTGCCGAGAACCGATCGAATAGT
>SLHN01000311.1 GCA_007136145.1 Thioalkalivibrio sp. | reverse complement strand
TCGCCGCGTCGCTGCGCTCCTCGCGATGACGAATTGATCGGCGTCTCCCTAGCCTGGATTCCTGACGGCCTGACAGGTCTTCACCCTCTCGGTGTGTGCACCGAGAGGGTGCTCATCACCCTCGGCTGGAGCCTTCCGGGATGTCTCTGTTGACGTCCCGGCCTTCGGCGATCCAGCGGGTGATGCCGTCGGTTACGTTATAGATCTTCCCGTATTCCAGTTGCTCGGCAAGCGCGCGGGCCAGCGTGGCGGTGCGACTGCCCGTGCGGCAGATCAGGACTACCGGTTCATCCTTCGCCGCCAGCTCCTGAAAGGCGCTCGGAAAGTCGGGTACCACGCGTCCGAACTGGTCGAACGCGGTGAGAAGGTGACTGCCTTCGACGACTCCGGTCTGACGCCATTCCTCGGGGCGGCGGATATCGACCACCTTCACGCCCTTTGCGATCATCTCCGCCAGACCCTGACTGTCCAGTTCGCGGAACAGTGGCGCCTTTACGTCGAGCAGTTCCACCTCGAAGCGAAGCGTTGCGTTCGGTGGGATCACGCCACCAGCACCACGGGTTCCGTAACCGAGCTGGGGAGGAATCGTCAGTTCACGTATCTCGCCGACGCGCATGCCCTCAAGCCCCTGTTCCCAACCGGGGATCACCCTTCCGGCTCCCAGTGGCAGTGAAAATGGCTCGGCCCGATCGCGGCTGGAGTCGAACTTGGTGCCGTCCATCAGCCACCCCGTGTAATGCACGAGGACCTCCGAACCCGTTACCGCTTCGGCCCCGGTTCCGGGTCGCAGTACGTTGATCTGAAGTGCTGTTGCATTGGCGGTTGTCATTATCAGGCTCGGTATCGGGAAATTGAGTGTACGTTGCGGCTGGTGCTCTCGGATCGGCGGTCGGACCAATGCCGCTCGATTGCCCGATTGTCCCACCCCGGGCAGCCATGCACCAAGAAACCGCTGCATGCGGGGAGTTGATCGGCCCTGCGGTCATTCCTGTCTGGTGCAGTCAGCCAACGCGGATCAGGGCAGGAGCGCGTCCAGCGGGTTGTCCTCGGGCAAGGCCCGCAGCTGGTCTGTCCGCAACTCCTCGGCAACGCCTCGAAGGCTGTGGCTTCTTTGCGAGATCCCATCGAGGCCCACGAACAGGAAGCATCGGGTCGTTGTGCCCCGCCACACAAGCGCCATGCGGCAAGGTTCTGCCGTGGCACCGTCGACGAATTCGAACCAGTCGCCAACTCGCAATTGCGCTGCCCGAAAGACGAAATCATCATCGAGATCCTGGCGCAGTTCAGGCGCGTCGTTCTCGAAACGCATGGCTCTATGTTTGCGCAGGTGGTCCTGGGCATTGAAGCGCGGAGCATCACTGGGCGCGCGTATTGCCTGGATATGGGCGCGACCGAGACGGCTGACGATCGCTTGCAGACGTTCTGGCGCGAGACCATGCTCCGCTCCGCTGCGCAGCAACTCATGCACCATCGGATTCACCGCCGCGGGGGTTGCTCGCAGACAGATGGCCTGTACGACCGACTTGACGTTTTCATGCAAGTCGGTTCCGCCCTTGTCATCCAGGGACTTCAGTTCTCGCCAGGCGTCCGCGATCAGTTGAGCCGACTCGGTGGGAAGGTTGGCGCCGGTTCGCACCACGGACAGCGTCAGCGCGCGCCAGGCGGCCGCCGAGTGCTCGATGCGTCGGAATGCCGCAATCACGGCTTCGACTTGCTGGGTATGAAGGTGGGCGATTTTCTCAATAGCCGTTTGCCAATCCTGAAGCAGCTGCTGGCCGTCTTTTCGGTCGAGGGTGTCAGCCGACTGTTCCAGGCGGGTTGTGAACTGATCCATGCATTCCAGAACCTGACCGATTGTTCCCTGCGCCGAATCGGAACCAGGGGTGATGCGCAGACCTGTATTGATCAGGTGTCCCAGCCAGACTCTGAGCGGGTGCGAGGCTTGCCGGAAGAACTCCAGATCCTGAATGACCGCCAGCGCCGTTGCCTTTGGAAGCCTTGCGAGGATTGCACGGACCCTGTGATCGAAGCTGGCCTCGCGAGTGATGCGCTCGATGCCTTCCTCCAGCAACTGTTCGACGGGAACTGTCAGAGCTGTTCGCGGGAGATCCCCCGGCGCGTGAATCTTGTCGCTATCCAGGCTTCGATGCAGCTCCTCGGTAGCAGGTGCGGAGTCGTGGCCCTGGCCGGCGGAGCGACCTCGGAACCGTCCGGACAGATTTTCCATCCACTGTGCCCATTGTCCGAAGCTGGCTTGCGCATCCGGCAGTTCGATGTTCGTCTCCCGCGACACCGGAGTGTCCGAATGATGGGGAGGCGTTGGGCCGGCGTCGGTGCCATCCAGTGCGGGTTGGGAGCGTACAACGCTTTCCCAGGACTTTCGGTTGTGGGAAGCAACTTCGGGTTCGCCAATCTGGGTCGATTCCTTCACCAATCCCAGCCCGTCAATGGTCTCGACGACTGTGGTCAGCAGCGTGCCCTCGTTTCGAGTCAGATGTTTCACGTAGGCACTGGCCAGGGCCAGGCTTTGAGGCGAACGTCCGAAATGCCGCTCCACGGCCTCGAGCAACCGCTCGAACCAATGCAGGGGAGACCAGGGCGCCCAGTTCGGGTGCTCGAACCGGTGGTCGTCGAGCGCGGCCCGGGTGATCATGAAATGCAAGTAGCGGTGGCTGCGAAGCCTCGCCTCGAGTTGATGACGGAGTGATCGGCGCGTGGATTGGTAGTCGTCGAGGATCGTCAGCTCGGAGTCACCTGTCGCGAAGGAGATACCCGAGAAATCATACTCTGGCGGATACGCCGCGTTGGTGAAATCGCGATCGATCGCTTGGGTGAATTCCCGGCCAATGGCCGCTCGATGGGTATTCAATCGATCTGCCCACTCCTTGGGGTCGATTTTCTCGTCGCCCCGGATATGTCCAAGCATCCAGTCGTGGACCACATCCCGGAGACAGCGCTCAAGATGGTCGGCGATCACCGGCATGAGTATGCCAGCCATTTCGCGGCGCAGGGCTGGTGTGAGGTCGGCCAGCCCACGCCAGCGCCGTTTGCCGGTTCCGCTTGTGGCAGCAGACGAGCCTGAATGCCCGACGTCCTTGCGCATGTTCATCTCCGTGATCCACTCTGCCGGATCGACCGAATCCACCGGCGGCGCGCGGGTGAACTCAACCCGACTGTGTATCCGGTGGCACGGTTCGACCACCGTTCTTTCTCGCGGAAACCCCCGCCGTAAGTGTATAGCGCATGGCATCCTCCAGGGACAGGTCCAGTACCTCGATGTGTTCCCTCGGCAGCATCACCGTATAACCACCGATCTGGTAACTCATGGGCAAATAGACCGCGAGCGTTCCCTCGGTTCCCAGTTTTTCCGGCAGGCCATTGAAATCCTCGCGGGTGACGAACCCGATCAGCCGGTAATCGGTGCCTGGGAGGGTTACCAGGACGGCCGCGCCGAACTGCTTCTCGAGATCGCCCGAAACGACATTCATCACGTCGCGAACGACACCGTAGATGGTCTTCACGACGGGGATGCGCTGCATCCCCGCTTCCAGCCACTCGAACAGCCCCTGCACCACGTAGGCGCGAAGCAGAACGCCGATCCCGAAGATCAGGCCCAGCCCCATGATCAGGCCCAAGCCCGGGAAATACAGGATGTCCGGAAGCACAGTCTGCAGCAAGCCCCCGAGCAGGCTTTCCGCTGTCGTGCCCAACCACCACAGCAGAGCCAAAGTGATCGCGATGGGCAGGATGGCCGCGAGGCCAGTAAGAAAGGTGCGGGTAATGCCTTTCACGGAAGGCTCCTGGATGGTGGTGTTGAGCGGGCACGAATCGGTCTTCGCCACCCTACTCTAACGGATTGCAGGGCGACCGTGAAAAGCATCGGCAAACGTTCCGTACCCCAGGGATCGGATACCATGACGGCCATGGAATGGGCGAATCAAGTCATTTTTTTCGGTGCGCTGGTGATTCTGGGCAGCATTCTGTCCAGTGTGGTCACCTCGCGGCTTGGTGTGCCGTTACTGCTGGTGTTCCTGGGCATCGGCATGCTGCTCGGTCCCGAAGGTCCGGGTGGATTGGTATTCGAGAACATTCCACTCGCGCATCTGATCGGTTCGGCAGCGCTGGCAGTCATTCTGTTCGACGGAGGGCTGCGAACGCCAGTTCGAAATTTCCGGATTGCGCTCAGACCGGCGTTGGGTTTGGCTACCGTGGGAGTTGTTGTGACTTCCGGCCTGACCGGGCTGTTCGCCTACTGGTGGCTGCAGCTGTCCTGGCTGGAGTCCTTGCTCCTCGGTGCGATCGTGGGGTCCACTGATGCCGCGGCCGTGTTTTCCCTCCTGCATTCCCGCGGTCTGGAATTGAAGAGTCGAGTTGGCGCGACGCTGGAGATCGAATCCGGAAGTAACGATCCGATGGCTATCTTTCTGACCATCGTTCTGATTGAGCTGATCCTGTTGCCGGATTCAGCATTCGGCTTGGTCGTACTGCTCGAGTTTGCGCAGCAGATGGGGCTGGGCGCGGTCATCGGTTTGCTCGGCGGGCTCGTCCTTCTCGTGGTGATCAATCGCCTTCCGATGTCCGCGGGTTTCTACCCGCTGGCTGCGATGGCCGGGGCCATGACAATTTTCGGACTGGCCGGGATTCTCGGGGGCAGTGGTTTTCTTGCTGTCTACCTTGCCGGATTGGTGATGGGCAATCGGCCGCTGGAAGCGGGTCAGAATATCAAGCGCTTTCATGATGGCATCGCCTCGTTGGCACAGATCGGCATGTTCCTGATGCTGGGAGTCATCGTGACCCCGTCGGCGTT
>SLHN01000088.1 GCA_007136145.1 Thioalkalivibrio sp. | reverse complement strand
TCGCGCTGCTCCCAGTCGAGAAGCCGATCCCGATGTCGCTGCACCTCCGCCCTTGTGGGCACCTGCATCGCGACCACGGCCTCCGGCGCATCCACGGAAGGATGCAACCCTGCGTGGAGGTGCTGGCAGCGACGCAGCGCCTCGGCAAGTTCGGCCTCGGCGGTGCGCAACCGTCCGCTGACATCGCCCAGGTCACGCACCGAACGAATCAACGCGGGAAGTCCGCCCGGATCCCGAACCTCGCTCATGACTTCCAGATATTCACGCAGACGTCGTTGCCGGTCCTCCACCGAGCGCAATGCCTCGCGACTGGAGGCCACTTTCGACTCGTGTTCGCCCCGCTCGCCCAGCAAGTCCCGGACCACGCCAACACGGGCCCGGGGCGGGATGGTGGCGATGACTTCCTCGAGCCCGTCGTTTTCCCAACCGAGTTCCCGCGCCAGCCCTCGCAACTGCGCCTCGGCCGCATCGAGTTCCGCCTGCCGCTTGGGTAGATCGGCGCGCGCACGGCGCGTCTCGATGCGCCGTTCATGGAGAAGCTGCACATCATCGGCACGCTGCAGCAGAGCCGGATCGCCGGGCAAGCCGTGAAGACCGTCCCGCGCCTGACGAAGCTGCCCGGACAGCGTATCGATGCGGGTAGTGGCTTCGAACAGTGCCCGTTCCGCTTCGGCGAGTTCCACCGCCGCGCCCTCGGGCAGTGGCGCCACCGAGCCATGGGCACGGATCTCGGCTTTCAAATCCTGCACCCTGCGCACGTCCCGGTACACCCGCCGAATCCGCTCCAGCCGCCGTTCCTCGGCATGGTACTGTTCGTAGTCGCGCTGCAATCCGGAAAGAACAGTCTCGGCGGCGACGAACGCCTTCTTGCGCTCCTGCCACTGGGCCGCGGTCAGCGTCTGTTCGCGGAGTTCACGTTCCGCCTGTTCCAGCTGGTCTTCGACCTGGCTATAACGGCGCCGACTCGCCTTGCGCGCGCCCCAGAGGCTATCCGCCTCCTCCTCGAGTGCCCGCAACCGTTCCCGTATCCCGCCGATCCCGGCGCCTGCCGAGAAGAGCATCTGGCCGATCTCGTCGCGCGCATCCAGAATCTCGCGGCCGCCCTGTTCGAGCCGCCGATGATCGAGACTGAACATGCGTTCGAAAAAGGCGCGGTCGGCCCCGGCCAGGAACGGCAGGAGCAATGCCTCACCGCCGGGGAGCGCCAGGTCATCGGGACCCAGCAAGGTATCCTTGTTTCCCTTGCGGCGTCGGAACTCCAGCGACTCGCCACCCTGTTCGAGCAACGCGCCGATGCGGAGATCCTTGTAGTCGTGAAGAAAATTGAACGGGGACTGCATGGGAATACCGAACAGCAGGTCCTCGATGGCGGCCAGCGCGGTCGATTTCCCGGCTTCATTGGGTCCGAAGATGATATGGAGATCGCAGTCACTTGCCGGCAATTCGATCGAGCGCTGGGTAAACCGCCCGAAGCGCAGCAGATCCAGCCGGCGCAGGCGCATCTCAGTTCTCCCGTGAATTCAGCCGGGAAGACAGGTACGGCAGCAGGCTGTCAATCAGAACCTGATGGTCTCCATCCAGTGCCAGATGCAGCAGGGAATCCGGCTCGGCTGCCTGGCGCACCTCGTGCGGCAGGCGCGAAAGCATCTGCCCGGGATCCTCGTCCAACCGTGCGATCAGGTCCGGATCCGTGGCTGCCTCGTCCAGCAACCGCAGCAGCTCGCCCAACGCGTCGCCGCGGCCGGACAGTCCGACCGCATCGGCCGAGGGTTGCGTCGCAACCTTGACCTGTTCGACCCAGGCGACATCGGCACCCAGCCCGAGGGCAATCGCCCGCGCTTCGGCCAGCAGCCGGTCCTCGGCGCCGACGAGCCGTTCATGAAGGGCGGTACGACCCCGCAGAACGAACCGGCAGGCAAGCAGACGCCCATCGGCCCGAGCCGCCAATTCCGCCTCGAGTCCCGCACGCAATCGCTCCAGGACCTCGGCCATACCAGCCGCGGCTTCGACTTCGACGGGAACCAGACTCCAGCGCACCACATCGCTGGGGACCGGGGTTACTTCCTCGATATCACCATCGCGAACCGTGACCAATACCGCGCCCTTGGCGCCGGTTTCACGGATATGCCGGCCCTGCAGGTTTCCGGGAAAAACGATAGGGGGTTGCCGGTGCAGAATCTGAAACTGGTGCACATGCCCCAGCGCCCAGTATGCATAGCCCTTGGCGGTCAGATCCGCAAGCGCGCACGGCGCGTAGTTCTCGTGCCCGCCCATGCCTCCAAGCCCGGTGTGCAGCACACCGATATTGAATGCCGAGGGCATGGGTTCGGGGTAACCGGGAACCAGATTGTCCCGGGTTTCGCGTTGCGCGAAACTCTGGCCGTGCAAGGCCACGTCGATCTCATCTAGCCGGAAGGTTTCCGGAGCACGCGAGCCGAATACGCGTACGTTTGCCGGCAGATCGAGCCTCCGCGTGATCTGGCTTTGAGCGTCGTGATTGCCATGGAGCACGAACACCGGAATTCCGGCCTCGTTCAGCCGGCCCATCTGCGCGGCGAAGAACAGCCCCGTTCGATAATCGCGCCAATCGCCATCGTAGAGATCTCCGGCGATGATCAGGAATGCCACCTGCTCGGCAATTGCCCGCCCGACCAGCAGTTCGAACGCCTCCCGGGTCGCGTTCCGGATTCGTTCCGCCGCGCTGCCTTCCTGGCCCGCCAATCCACGCAGCGGGCTGTCGAGATGAATGTCCGCGGCGTGCAGAAAACGAAAAGATCCCAAGCCTCTACTCCCTTTATTCAGGCTACGGGAAGCGCCCGCGGGCACCGTCAGCGACGCGATCAAGGATACCATCCCTGTCGCTCACTCTACCGCCGGGTGCGGCCATGAAACCCGTCGATCCCGAAAACGACCACGCTTCGCTCCTGTTAGCGTGAAAGAACCCGCGTGGGGTGCCGTGAGGCGCAGCGGAAGCGCACAGACACCACGCCGGCCCCGGCTCCACGCCCCGGACCTCGAACGGTGCAATTCGCTGCGCTCATTTGCACCCTACGCCTCCATCTTTCATGTTTCGGGGTGGCAGGCGTGGCCATGGCAGTTAGCTGCAATTCCGTCCGGCTATCATCCGTCGGCGCGCTGCCAGGGCCAGCGGCCATTCAGTTCCAGCTCCAGTGTGAAGCTGAGGAACGCGCGGATCAGGACAATGATCGCCAGGACGCCAATCGCCTCCAGCGTCCACTCGATCGCGATGATATGAATGATGTCGGCGGCAATCAGAAACTCCAACCCCAGCAGGATTCCCTTGCCGACGCGCTGCCTGACATCCCGAAACACCGCATCCGAGTCTTCCCTGCGCAGGAGACGGACCACCGCGTGACCCAGCGCATACACCGCAATCAGGGTCATCACCGCGACCCCGATCGCCTCCAGGAGCGCCGCCGACCAGGTTGCCAGCAGCGTGACAATCTCAGACATAGTCCAGTCCCCCGGTTCCGGCGTCCATCGTTACGAAAGTCACCACAGCAACAGCCACCGAAGCGCGCGATAAGCGGGAGCCTGTCAATTCCCCCCGACCATCGGCGGCGCGCTCGCGCTACCCTCTGCCAACGATTGGTTCGGAAATCGCGTTCAGGGCAGCGTCAGAACGAATTCCCGTGACAGCCCGGGCTCGATCCGAACTGGCGCCCCAGCCATATTGGCATAGGGGTTTGCGAAAGAGCCTTCGATCACATCGCTGCTGACACCAAAACGTTCGGCCAGTTGCAGTTCTTCCTGGCGCCCAACCGGATCAAGCCCGCCTGAATACCAGTTGTCGCCACTGAATGCGGTAGGCAGATCGTTGCGATAGTACAGCCGAAGCACTGCGTCGAACGCGGGCAGATCGCTCTCCAGCGTCCACACCCGGTCGATTCCCGGCTGCGCCGCGTCCTCGCGTACCCGCATCGTCATCGAACCGGAAGCGGCTGGCACGGACAGAAACTCGATGTCCGCTACCGTAAACCCATCGGCGTCGGTCAGCGCGATACGCTCCGGAAGGTCACTGACGTCGATTGGCAAACTGGCTTCCAGCGTTGGACCGGGTTCCGGATTCAGCCAGCGATCCAGGTAAGCGTAGCGCAGCCGCACGAACTCCAGAATCGTTTCCAGGTGCAGATCAGGCACGTCTTGGGCGCTGAAGTGGTTCTTTGGGTGATTCACGAATGCATCTGGTCCGGGCTGGCGCAGCACACTGTCCCCGATGCCTTCCCAAATCGCAGCAACCTTCTCCTCGAACCAGGCGGGCGGGAAAACCTCCTCCATCAACTCATGCATGCGAGTCTGCAATTCCGCCCGCAGGCCGGGCGTATCCAGGAAAAGGTTGACCATTGGATTGTTCCAACCGGTGCCGATCCGCTTCTCGTAGGTAAAGAAATCGTTCGCGATTCCGTAGCCGGTTCGGTAATGCGAGCCAAAGGCGAGATCCTTGTCCCAGGGGATCACGACCCAGCGGGCCGCGTCGTCATCGTGATCCAGATGCAGCCAGTAGTCGTCCGCAAACGAGTCGATATCGGCAATCAGGAAATGTAGCGCGAGCCAGTCGATGAATGTTTCGACGTCAAACCGCTCCCGAAACTCGGTCTCGAACTGCGGTCCCGCGACCGATTCTTCGACCCATAACACCAGACCAACCAGCCGTTCCCATTCCGGGCTGCCACGGCTGTTGAAACCGTCGGCCAGGAAAGACGCGCGCTCAGCCTCGTCCAATTCCGACAGCGGAAAAGCGAAAGCGGAAGAGACGTCGATACGCGGGTCCACCAGTCGCTGGTCAC
>SLHN01000085.1 GCA_007136145.1 Thioalkalivibrio sp. | reverse complement strand
GTGCGCCACGCCTGGTTGATCGATCCCGACCTGCGCACGCTCGAGGCCTTCGAGAATCTCGATGGCCGCTGGCTGCTCCTCGGCGTGCACGAAAACGACAATCCCGTTCAGCTCCCTCCATTCGACGCAATCACCTTCCCGCTCGACGCACTCTGGGCAGACTGATCCGCGCAACGGGTCAAGCAGTCTAAGCGTGCGCGGCCTTGAAAGCTCCAGACTGAAACCACCGAGCCGCAACATCAGCGGTAAATCGTCCTTAGAGGGCGGTCCGGGCAAGAACCAGTTACTCGGGAGTCCGTCGGAGTGCGTGACACGGCTGGCGACCGGTAGCGTCATTCCTGCATCAAGCGTGACACCGCCGAAGCGGCCTCAATGGGTCTAAACCGTTACGCTCGAAATCTACCTTTCATCTTTTTTTCAATATGATACAGAAGGCCGAACCCCGGTTGATCCCGTTGCAGACCATACAAGGCTCCTTGCGCCCGGATGGCTTATCCTGGCTACGAACCAGGGAATCCTTCCGGGCGCGCCATAAAAAGACGAAAAGGATCCGCGGCTTAGAGCCCCTGGTCCTTTTTTCGTTTATGTCCTCGAAACGCTCCGTGACCATTTCGTGACCGTCGTTCATGGCAGTGCGGCCAGCAATGCATGAAATGACCTTCTGGCTCCGAGCCATATTCGCGGAGAGCGCTACCGCGTAACGCTCACACCTGACACACTGGGCAAATCGGACCATCCGTCGCCCGCCGGCTGGCTGCGTCGTCAGCGGAGTGCGCGGACGGCAGGGTTCCAGTACACAACTTCCTCCAGCCAGGGCTGCCGGGATGGCTCGCCCTGCCGATGTGCTGCGCTTCCCTGCCAGGCGCCACGAGAGCCACCGCTGCCTGGGCCAACGCATTCGCCAGCGGTGTCCCTATTCGTCGAACGCCAGTTCGTGCTGCACCCAGGGTCCCGGGTCTTCGGCGACCTGAGCCATTGGCACCAGCCCGCTCACGCGCACACCAAGCAACCGCAGTGGCCGATCCAGTGGCGCCCGGCGCAGACATTCGCGACTGGCGGCCAACAGGCCCGCCGGATCGTCGAGTGGCACCCGCAGAGTATGGTCGCGTGTCAGGATGCGGAAGTCCTCGTAGCGCAGCTTGACGCCCACGGTGCGCCCGCGAACCCCGAGCGCCTGAAGATCGACGGCGACCCGGTCACAAAGCGCGACGAGAATGCCGGTGAGCTGCGCGCGATCCTGCCGCGGGTCCAGATCGCGTTCGAAGGTGGTTTCCCGACTCACCGACTTGCGCTCGGCGTTGGTGACCACGGGACGGTCATCTTGCCCCTGCGCGGCCGCCTGCAACCAGGCGGCGTAGTTGGTCCCGAAATGGTCCTTGAGAAGCCCGTGGTCGACCTGGGCGAGGTCGCCGATGGTATGAATACCCAGACGTTCCAGCCGTGCAGCCGACTTCGGGCCGATGCCGTTGATCTTGTCCGCCCGCATCGGCCAGATCCGGGAGGCGAGATCCGCCGGGCCGACCCGTGTCACTCCGTTCGGTTTGTCGAGTTCCGAGGCGATCTTGGCCAGCAGTTTGTTCGGGGCAATTCCGATGGAACAGGACAACCCGGTCGCCCGGCGCACCACCTCCTGAATTCTGTGCGCGATCGGCATCGGATCTGCGCGGAACGCGGTCAGGTCGATGTAGATCTCGTCGATGCCGCGGTCCTCGATTCGGGGCGCAAGGGCCGCGACCGCCATCTTGAACCGCCCCGAGTAGTGACGGTAGGCGGCGAAATCGGCCGGCAACAGGAACGCATCCGGAGCGAGCCGGGCCGCGGTCATCAGTCCCATGCCGGAATGCACGCCGAGGGTGCGCGCCTCGTAGGTCGCGGTGGTGACCACACCCCGCCCGCGATAGTCCCGCAGCCGGGCGAACCGCAGCGTTCCGCCGGCGTTGGCTGCCGACGTCGGGGTCGGCGTCGGAACGCGCCGCCCGCCGATCACCAGCGGCTGGCCACGCAGTTGCGGGTAGCGCAGCAGTTCCACGGACGCATAAAACGCGTCCATGTCCAGATGGGCAACACAGCGGTCCGCAAAGATCATTCTTCCCTCCCCTGCATGGCGCTGCAACCTACGAGAAACTATTGCAGTGCAGGAAATTCTCGCTGCGGAAATCACCAATGATAACTGGTCAAGCAGCGAGGAATGGATCACTGGACACGCTACATCATGGGCACGTTTACTAGGTAACACCACGTACTCCAGCGAGCCTCGATTGACGATATCGTGTCGATGGAGGGTACCCACATGACTAATTTCAAGATCGTAACGACGCCGACTGTGGCAAAACTTCGCGCCAAACGGAGGCCGGCAGTGCGGGTGCAAACAGGAGGGGTAGCCACCGAAGGTTCTTCACCACCCGTGATGCCCAGTGCGTGGTCGAAGCTATTGTTGGCTGCCAGCCGCGACCGAACCGGTCAGCATAACCCGCGAGGTCGCAACCAACGTTCCGGCACTGGGTTCCCTGCCTCCGGATTTCTCGCCATAGCCATGCTCGCATTCGGCCTTTTCGCGCAAGGCTGCTCAGCCGGCGACACAAGAGTCCAGACGATGAACGGATTCGACGTATCGAACAGTACCGTTCCTCTGAACGAAATTCATCGTGGCGGACCACCTCGAGACGGAATTCCCGCGCTGACCGACCCGGAGTTCATCGCCGCCGACGCCGCTCACGGACTACGCGACGATGACCGGGTTCTCGGTGTCGCCCGCAATGGGGTGGCCAAGGCCTATCCCCTGGGCATCATGAACTATCATGAGGTCGTGAACGACTACTTCGGCGCGGAACCGATCGCGGTGACATACTGCCCGCTATGCTTCACCGGAATCGCGTTCCAGGCCGCGCAGCCGGACGGCTCGCGCCGTACCTTCGGCGTGTCCGGGCTGCTCTACAACTCCGACGTACTGCTGTACGACCGCCAAACCGACTCTCTCTGGTCGCAGATCGGGGCGAATGCGATCTCCGGACCCCAGCGCGGCGACACCCTGACCATGATCCCGCTGGCGAACACCACCTGGGGCGCCTGGCGCGACGAGCACCCGGACACACTCGTGCTGTCCCGCAACACCGCGTATTCCCGCAACTACGATCGTGATCCCTACGCAGCCTACGCCGAAGATGACGCGCTGATGTTCCCGGTTCGTTTCCGGATGCAGGCCATGCACCCGAAGACGCCGGTGCTGGGCGTACGAATCGGCGACCATGCCCGCGCCTACCCGTTGGCGGAATTCCCGGAAACGGGTCGCCATCGCGTCGAGGATACACTCGGTGGCGAGGCCATCAAACTCGAGATCGACGCGGACGCCCAGACCGGGCGCGTCTTTGATTCCCGAGGTGAGGAACTGCCCAGCATGATCGCCTTCTGGTTCGCGTGGTTCGCTTTTCACCCCGAAACCGAACGCTACACCGGCGAACCACCAGCCGACCGGATTCAGGGCGACACCTGATGCCGAATTGGAACGCCCATGCCCGAACAGAGGCAGCCGGCCCTGGGATAGTTCGCGGCCCACTGGCGCGGTAGACTGCCGAACAAGCAGGATTGGCAAACATCGCGTTGCAAAGGGGAACCAGTTCATGAAAATCACGGTGGTTGGTGCCGGTGGAAACGTTGGGGCCGCTGCGGCACTCACGCTTGCTCAGCGCGATTTCGCGCAGGAAGTGGTCACGATCGATATCGAAGTCATGCGTGACGGGAACACCTTCAACCCAGCCCGTGGCCGTGGGCTGGATCAATGGCAGACTTCTCCGATTCATCTGTTCGATACCTTCGTTCACGGAGGAACCGATTTCGAGGCCAGCGCGGGCTCCGACGTTTGCATCATCACCGCCGGCATGCCACGGCGGCCGGGCATGAGCCGCGACGACCTGCTCAGCACCAATGCCGCGATCGTGAGGCCTGTCGCTGAGAAGCTGGCGCGCTATTCGCCCGAGACCGTGATGATCGTGGTATCCAACCCCCTGGATGCGATGACCTATGTGGCCTACAAGGCAAGCGGCTTCCCACCCGAGCGAGTGCTTGGCATGGCAGGGGTTCTCGACACTGCCCGTTTCCGGGCTTTTGTCGCCGAGGAGCTCGCGGTATCCCCGAAGGACGTGCAAGCACTGATTCTGGGCGGACACGGAGACAACATGGTTCCCCTGCCCCGCTATAGCAGCGTGGGCGGTATCCCCCTCACACAGTTGATCTCCCGGGAACGGTTGGATGCGATCATCGAGCGGACCCGCTTCGGTGGCGGCGAGTTCGTCCAGATCATGGGCACCTCGGCATGGTACGCCCCTGGAGCCGCCGCCGCGCAGATGGCAGAGGCGGTAGTGCTGGATCAGAACCGGATTCTTCCGTGCGCTGCCTGGGTC
The DNA here is from genome assembly GCA_007136145.1 of Thioalkalivibrio sp. GTDB lineage: Bacteria > Pseudomonadota > Gammaproteobacteria > Ectothiorhodospirales > Ectothiorhodospiraceae > Thioalkalivibrio. The sequence goes on along the minus strand of SLHN01000085.1, from coordinate 419 downwards.
ACCGGACAGTACGGAATCAACGATCTGTTCCTCGGTGTCCCTGTCAAGCTGGGCAAGGGCGGCATCAAGGACATCATCGAGATCGAACTCGACCCATCCGAACGAGCACTGCTGGAGATTTCGGCCAATGACGTGCGCAAGATCATCGATGACCTGCACCGGGTTATGAGCTTCTGAGCACCCTGGGTGCCTCCAGCCGCGCTTGAGGAGAACGAACTTGCAACCGATTCAACAACAATTTCCCCAGCGTGTGAATCCCGACGGTATCCCCGGAGTTCCGGGCGCGGAATCGGACGGACGTGCCGCTGAAAGCAACCTCAGCCTGGCGGTGGGCGACCCGATGGCACTCGATACCAATGGGAGCCCCGCCCGCCTCGCGGCTTTCGCGCTTTATTCGATGTGAATTGATTGGCACGTTT
>SLHN01000282.1 GCA_007136145.1 Thioalkalivibrio sp. | reverse complement strand
TGCGCGATCGCCTGGCTACGGAACGTCCATGCTGCAGGGTGCCCAAGTCCGACAGGCTCCTGGTCCAAACCGCATCGATATCCCTGAAGGCCCGGCCGGCAATCTTCAGGATCTCGGTCGGCGCGGTTCGCTGTGCGCATTGGCATCCCGGGCCCTTGATCGTCGATTGACGCGCGTACCAGAAGATGACGGTTAGAATGGTGTATCGCGCCGTCTAGTGAAGGGGAAACAGGAATGAAAACATCACTGATCGTCACGCTGCTTGGGCAGGACCGCCCCGGACTGGTAAGTCTGGTTGCCTCGCGCACGACCGCCGCGGGCGGGAACTGGCTGGAAAGCCATATGGCGCAATGGGCGGGGCGGTTCGCCGGCGTCGTGCGGCTGGAGGTCGTCGACCCGGCGGCGGCGGATCGTCTCGAGGCGGTGTTGCTGGGGCTGGAGGCCGAGGGCCTGCGGGTGGCCGTCGAGCGCGGCCTTGAAGTCGAGCCTCCGGCGCTACATCGCGTGCAAATGGAATTGATCGGCCACGATCACCCAGGCATCGTTCAGGATATTTCGGCGGTTCTGGCGCGTCATGGCGTGTCGATCGACACGCTGGAGACAGGGTGCGAGCCTGCATCGATGTCGGGTGAACCGTTGTTTCGGGCCCGCGCCACGCTCGGTATGCCAGCGGAAACCAGCCTTCACGACCTTCAGGATGATCTTGAAAGTCTGGCCAATGAGTTGATGGTTGATCTGGATCTGCACGATTCGGACGAGGCTCAGGCGTCGACATCCGGCTGACGGATGCTGCCGTCCGTTGCCGGCCAGGAGGGGCGGCTCCCTCTGGCCCACCAGTCTGGCCTACCAGTGCAGGTCATCCGGGATGGGAAAATCGGCGTACTCCGCCTCATCGGGCGAAGTTGCCTGGCCGCCGGTGTCGTCAGCGCGAACCACGGCTCCCGGATCGCGCTGGCCGATGCGCTCGGCGATCGCGGTGGACACCGGTACGAAGGATGAATCGATCACCACCAGGCTCAGCGTGCCGGCTGCCAACCGAGCCTGAATGCCGGCGTCGACCCACAATGACCGGATTTTCCCGTTCCAGACGAACTGGTAGCGGATTTCCGCATTTGCCGGCGGACGAACGCGGTGTTTTTCGGCCAGTTGACGAATTTCGGCCTGGACCGCGCGGCGATCCTGCGCCTCCTTGCGTTGCGCGTTCAAAACGCGGTCTTTCTCGATCTTCCGCAACCGTGCGGCCTCGATCGCCGCGGCCCGTTCCTGGTCTTCCGGGCTGCCTTGCTGCTTGCCCTGTTTCCGCTTCTTGCGTTTTTCCAGTTCGATGTCCTTCGCCTGTTTCTTGCTGGCGATGCCAGCCTTCAACAGTTGGTCCTTGAGTGACCCCATCATTGTCGAGTCCTGATAATCCCGGCCTGTTGTGGCGCGGATGTTAGCACGCGGAGGGCATCGAACATTCCAGTAGCTCATCGGGGGTCTGAATCCGGTTGCTTGACGCCGGATTCGAAGGGACCGTACCGTCTCGGGCTGCGAGTCCGGGCCACATGCAACGCTTTTTCATCCAAGGTACCCGTTATGAAGATCTGGGTCGATGCCGATGCCTGTCCCGTGGTGATCAAGGAGATTCTTTTCCGTGCCGCGGAACGCACCCGGGTGCCGGTGACGCTGGTGGCGAATCAGCCGGTACGTGTGCCTCCGTCGCGCTATGTGCGCATGGTTCAGGTCGGATCAGGTTTCGATGTCGCTGACAACGAAATCGTTGCGCGGATCGAACCGGGTGACCTGGTCGTCACCGCGGATATTCCGCTGGCTGCCGAAGTGATCGACAAAGGCGGGCATGCGCTCAATCCGCGCGGCGAAATGTACAGTGCCGATACCATCCGATCCCGCCTCGACATCAGGGATTTCATGGAGACCATGCGTGCCTCGGGTATCGATACCGGCGGTCCGGCTCCGTTGCACCAACGCGATCGTCAGGCGTTTGCCAATCAGCTGGATCGCTTTCTCCAGCAACACCTCAGGGACCCGCAGCCGTCGAGCTGACCGCCCGCGAGAATGACTTCATCCCTTTCGAGAAAATCAGAGGAATCGTTCATGAGTGAGTCCGTCAGCCCCCAATGTCTCGATCAGCTGTTCTTCGATGCCCGCACCCACAACGAGTGGCAGGATCGGCCAGTCAGTGACGATCTCCTGCGAGAACTTTTCAATGTTCTCCGTTGGGCACCCACCAGCGCCAATTGCAGTCCGGCCCGTATCGTTTTCGTGAAAACTCCCGAGGCCAAGGCGCGGCTCCTTCCAGCGCTGATCGAGGGTAATGTCGAAAAGACCCGGATCGCGCCGGTGACCGCGATCATCGGGCACGATCTCGAGTTTCACGAACACCTTCCGAGGCTTTTCCCGCACACTGATGCGCGCTCCTGGTTTGTCGGCAACCAGCCCCTCATCGAATCCACGGCATTTCGCAATGGAACGTTGCAGGGCGCCTATCTGATTCTGGCGGCGCGCGCACTGGGGCTTGATTGTGGGCCGATGTCGGGGTTCGATCCCGAACAAGTCAACGCGGCCTTCTTTGCCGGAACGAGCACTCGGGTCAACTTCCTTTGTAACCTGGGTTACGGTCGCCCAGAAGCATTGTTTCCCCGCAGTCCACGTTTCGACTTCGAGGACGTCTGCCGGATCGAGTAATATCCACCGGGTCGTTATATCAGCGTCTCGGACGGTGGCCCCATGCTCACTGTCATGGCGCGGGTCAGCCAGGATCACGAGAGCGGTAGGGTGTCAATGAGCGCTGCGAATTGCGCCGTCCGAGGCTCTAGTGGGCCATGCGGAAAGTTCGGTAGCAGATCGCTTCGCCAGAAGCACCGGCGCTGCGTTGGGCAAGTTTGAAATAGGTCCACTATTCCTGCACTTGCCCGCCTTGCTCCGGCGCTTCTTGCTATGCTCCATAGCCACCGAACTTTCCGCATGGCCCACTAGGGCTTGGAGCCAGGACCGGCGTGGTTTCGGTGCGGTTTGGCTGCGCCTCACGGCACCCCGCGGGCGCACTTTTCATGCCGCTCAGGGCAACGGGAAGTGTGGTAAATCTGATATCTTCCCGGGGTGTCGATACACCTGAATTCCCCAGAGCCCGGATTGCCCCCCGTGACCAACTCCCCTTCTCCCGTTCGCCAGCGCATCGTTGCGGAGGCCGTGCGCCTGGAGGAGGACCGTCTGGGTCGGATCCTCGATGACCCCATGGCGGATGCGCGCGCGCGGCAGGCCGGGGGCGATTTCGAGCAGCGCCTTGTTTATCGGGCCGGAGCCATGGCTCAGGGTCGCCGCTTCGCCCAAACCCTGGAGGGGCTGTCGCAGGCCCGTTTCTGGTTGCTGCTGATGGTTGGGGTGCTGGCCTTTTTGGCCGGGGTCGGTGCCGCGGCAACCGTGTTCGGCCAGGACGCGACGGTGAACATCGGCTGGGCGATCGCGGCGCTCCTGGGGCTGCAGTCGTTGATGCTGCTGCTGTGGATCGTGTTCACGCTGTACCGCCCAAGGGGTGGCGGTGGCTTGCTGGGCCGCGCGGCGATGGCGGGAGCACATGGATTCGGGCGACGTTTCTCGAAGCGCCCGGAGTCCGTGGTCGTTCTCTCCGCGGTGGTAGGCCTGATGCGCCGTGCCGGCCTGGGTCGCTGGATTGCCAGTGCGCTTACCCACGGCCTCTGGGCCGCGTTTTCGCTGGGAGCGCTATTGGGTTCCGTGTTTGCACTCACCGTGCGCCAATACGACTTCGTTTGGGGTACCACACTGCTCACCGAGGCCAGCTTTGCCGCGCTGGTGGAGATCCTGGCTGCCCCGGCAAAGTGGTTCGGATGGCCGGTTCCGGGCCCCGAAATCGTCAGCGCCAGTCGGATCGGCATGAGTGGCGAAGTGGGCCGGGAACTCTGGTCCGGTCTGCTGCTTTCGTCGCTGTTCTTTTACGCGCTGCTCCCGCGGGCTCTATTGACCGTGTTCAGCCTGCTGCTGATGCGTCGTTCCGCGAGGCGGCTGCGGTTGGACACGAGCCTGCCCGGTTATGCGCGGTTGTCGGAACGGCTGGGGCCGCATGCGCGTTCCCTCGGTGTTCTGGATCCGGAGCCGCCTGGTGTTCCCGGGCGGGAGACGGCCCCGGAAAAACAGCCTGACCCGATTTCGGGTCCGGTGCTGCTCATCGGCATGGAACTCGAGCGTGGTCCTCGCGACTGGCCACCCCGGCTGCAGGGAGTGAACTGGATGGTTCTGGGTCGAGCCGACGATCGCTCCCAACGTGGCGATGTCCTAGCCGCATTGCGTGCCCAGGAAGCCGGTCCGGGCGTCGTGCTGGTACTGTGTTCGCTTGCCCGCACACCGGATCGAGGAGCACAGCGCTTCCTCGCCCGAGTGCGCGAGCAGACGCAGGCGCCGGTGTGGGCGCTGCTCGATGAGGGTCGGGGGCTGGAGGTCCGCGGGATCGACCGGGTAAGGCGCTCCCGCCAGTGGCAGGAGGCCGGGTCGAGTGCGGGTCTCGATTTCGTGCTCGAGGTCGAACTGAATGACTCTGATCATCCGGGCACACGTAAATTGCTGGAACTGCTGGTGCCGGGAGAAAGTGGCGCATGACCGGGATGCTGAAGGTTGTGGTGGTGGGGCATACCAACACCGGCAAGACGTCGTTGCTGCGGACCTTGTCACGGGACGAGCGCTTCGGCGCGGTTTCGGATGAGCCTGCGACCACACGGCAGGTCGAAGCCATTCAGCTGCTTCTGTCCAGCGGCGAACCAGTGTTGGTGCTGGTCGATACGCCAGGTCTGGAGGATCCCGACGGTG
>SLHN01000267.1 GCA_007136145.1 Thioalkalivibrio sp. | reverse complement strand
TAAGAACCCCCGGCATCACGGGCTTTATCGGGAAATGTCCCTGGAAGAACGGCTCATTGATACTGACATTCTTGAGCGCAACGAGATAGCTTCCCGGCTCATAATCGAGCACGCGGTCAATCAGAAGAAACGGGTACCGGTGCGGCAGATACCGCATAACCTCGAGTATGCTCAGACCGTCCACGTGGTCATTCCCTTTTTTGTCATGGAACCTTGAAACCGGTTGCGACCGCACGATCCCCATCGCCCGCCTGGCGAGCCGGAACACCGGGCCACCGATCGATCCGGCGCCATGTTATCCAACGGGCCTTGCTCTCGGTGATTGAACGTATGGTTCATCGTCATCCTAAGGTTTTGATCGCCCCAGTCGCCGAAGCGCGGCAAGATTGCGGTTCCAGACACCGGCACGCTGGTGTGGAACACCCGAAGAATAAACGCCTGGCTCCCTGATTGAACGGGTCACCAGCGTCATCGCATGGATCGTCACATCATCGGCAATCTCAAGATGCCCGAGTATACCGGCACCACCGCCGATTGCGCAGTGCCTGCCGATGCGCGCGCTACCGGCGATGCCCACGCAACCTGCGATCGCGGTGTGATCACCGATAATGACGTTATGTGCGATATGCACGAGATTATCAATCTTCACCCCATCACCGATAACGGTATCGTCGAGTGCTCCGCGATCAATCGTGGTGTTCGCGCCGACCTCGACGTCATCGCCAATGACCACGGCGCCGATTTGTTCCACCTTGACCCATGCAGCGCCATCCAGCGCAAAGCCGAAACCATCGGCACCGATGACCGCGCCAGGCTGAATGACAACACGCCGTCCGATCCGCGTGCCATCCATGATCACGCAATTGGGATAGAGATATCCGTCGCAACCAATCTCGACGCCAGCACCAATGAAGGCACCGGCACCGATATGAACCCCCGCCCCAATCCGACTTGCCGGACCGACAGTGGTCCCGGAACAAATCCTCGCGGACACGTCGACCGTTGCAGTCGGATGCACCATGGCGCCGTCCTCGACGCCAGGGGAAAAGCCGCGAGGTGAGTACATCAGGGAACTGAGGCGGGCAAACGCGGCCCGAGGATTGGCGACCAGCACAAGACTGTGGTCGTGATGCCCAAGATCAGCCGGTAATGTCAGACCGGCATGGACGAGGACGATGCCTGCCCCGGACCGCCTGATCGCTTCGAGATGGCGCTGGGTCAGGACGAAGGCAACATCGCTGGCACCGGCCCGGTACAGTGGCGCCAGACCATGCGCGCGGCGAGCGGGGTCTCCGACCACATCGCCGTCGAACAGCTCGGCCAACTCCGCTGCGGAGAAACCGGCTTCAGCGGAGTCGCTGCATGGCGGCAATGATGTCATCCGTGATGTCGATACGGTCGCTGGAATAGAGCACGTTACGCTCGGTAAGAATGAGATCTATCTCCCGTTCCCTCGCCAGTTCGATGATGGCGTCATTGATCAGGCGTTGCAGCTTCGCGAGCTCCTCGTTGCGTCGGACGTTCAGATCCTCGGTAAAACTCTCCTGCGCGCGGCGGAATTCCCGCGACCGAGCGGTGAACTCACGCTCCAGATCGGCCCTTTGGCCCGCAGCCATCAGATCCCCTTCCCGCTCCAGCCGGTCACGCAATCTCTGCAATTCCTCTCGCTCCGCCGTCAACTGCGAGTCACGCGGAGAAAATTCCCGCTGCAGTTCGTTCATGGCATCCTCGGCCTGCGGCGAATCCTCCAGAATTCTGTTCATGGTCACGAAGGCGATATTCTGGCCCATGGCAGCGATGGGCCAGAACGATGCAACCAGCAGCACCACACCGAGGAAGACACTCATTGCTCTTGACATAAAATCTCCCGTTTCCCCGGACATTCAACGCATACAATCGTCAACCGGACAACACCTGGTTTCGTGCTCGGCCGCGGATCCAGGATTTTCCGTGCACCACAGCGATCAACCTGGAACGCTCCGTACCATTCTCCTGGTTGAACCCGCCGTTACTCCGGCCCGCCGTAATACCACCGATCGACCCAGTGCTAGAAACTGGCGCCGAGGAGAAACTGCAAGCTCTGGGTATCATCACCCGCCTTCTCCCGCAACGGTACGCCGTAGCTGAGGCTAAGTGGACCCACCGGCGACATCCAAGTGAACGCGAGGCCCGCGGAAGCCCGCAACTCGCTGGCGTCAAAATCGCTGGTGGACTCGAACACCTGTCCAGCATCGACAAATCCACTCATCCGGACAGCCGGGTTATCGGCAGCGAACGGGGCCGGGAAAAAGAGCTCGGCGGAAGCCGTCGTCCGGAAACCGCCCCCGAAAGGCTCATTGTTGCTGTCGCGCGGACCCAGGCTGTTATCCTCGAAACCGCGAACCGTGCGTATGCCACCCGCGAAGAAGTGCTCGAAGAACGGCAGACTGCCTGTCCCGCCGAAACCGTCCCCGACTCCCAGCCCGGCGGAGAAACTCAGCGAATAGGTATCGGAAAGCTTGAACAGTTCCTGCCCACTGTAGGTCAGCTTGTAGTATTCGAGATCACTGCCGGGAAGAGCCAGTTCGAGACCAACCCGGTGGCGTCGCCCCGACGAAGCAAAAATCACGCGATCGCGGGTATCGTGTGTGTACGAGACCTCGGCCGAGAAGATGTTGTATTGGTCACCCTCACGGGCGATGAAGTCCGTGATTTCGGTAGGCGTGGTCGCCACGGTCAGGATTTCGATGTTCTCGAAGCTAGGCTTGATGCTCAAGGTATCGAACTCGGAGAATGGGATCCCATAGGTCGCGTTGACCCCGAACCGGTTGGAGGTGAACCGGGAGATATTGGCCTCCTCGGCATCGATCTTCTGATAAAACACGGAGAAACCCCGGCTCGCCCCGTGAATCGAGTAATGCGGATTCAGGACGCTGAGATTCACCAACTGGGAGACGCGGCTATTGCTCAATGAAATCGTGACGCGATTGCCACTGCCCATGAAATTGTCCTGGCTCAGACTCGCCGTCAGCAACAGACCCTGGTTCTGGGAGAAACCCGCCCCCAGCGACAGCGCACCGGACATGCGCTCCGTCACCGAGATCTCCAGGTCCACCTGATCATCGCTGCCGGCAACACGTTGCGTCTCGAGGTTCACGGTTTCCACGAATGGCAACCGCTGCAGACGCACCCTGGAACGGTCGACCAGTTCACCGTTGAACCAGGCCCCCTCCATCTGGCGCAATTCACGCCGGTACACCGTCTCCTGCGTGCGCGTATTACCCGTGATAAGAATGCGCCGAACGTAGACGCGTGGACCCGGGTCCACGAAATAAGTCAATGCGACGGTGCGGTTGTCTTCGTCGACTTCCGGAATGGGATTGACGTTGGCAAAGGCAAATCCCTCCACGCCCAGACGCCGGGTGATCGCTTCCCCTGAGTCGACCACGCGCCTGCGCGAGAATATGTCTCCCGGCTGGACATCGATAAGGCTCTGCAATTCCGATTCCGGAACGACAAGTTCTCCGGCCAGAACCACCTCACCAATCCGGAAACGATCGCCCTCGTCGATGTTGACGGTGATATAGATATCCCTGCGGTCAGGGGTCAGCGTGACCTGAGTCGAGTCTACTTCGAAATTCAGATAGCCGGCATCGAGGTATTTCGAGCGTAACCGTTCGAGATCCCCAGCCAGTTTCTCCCGGGAATAATTGTCGCGCCGACTGAAGAACGCCCACCAGCGTGGTACACCCGACTCGAGCCTGCGTGTGATCTCGCGGTTGCTGAAGGCCTCATTGCCCACCACGTTCACTTCGCGGATCTTCGCGACTCGACCCTCCGCGATGTTGATGTCGACATCCACGCGATTACGGGCGAGTTCGGTGATCTCGATATCGATGTCCACGTTGTAACGGCCACGTGCCAGATACTGCTGACGGAGTTCATTCTCGACCCGGTCCAGGACGGTCCGGTTGAACACACGCCCGCGCTGCAGACCAACGTTGCGCATTACCTCGGTCAACGCTTCCGACGGAATCTCGCGGTTACCGGTAAAACGGATTTCGTTGATCGCCGGCCGCTCCTCGACGACGACCACCAGAACATTGCCCCGTCGCGCCAATTGTACGTCGGTGAAGAATCCGGTCTGAAACAGCGCCCGAATCACTTCCGCGCTCCGGGCTTCATCGAAAGTATCGCCAACCTGCAACGGCAGATATGTCAGCGTGGTTCCCGCAGTGATCCGCTCAAGGCCCTCGATCTCGATGTCCTCGATCACGTAGGACTGTGCCCACAGCCCCGTGGAGGCCAGCAGAAGCCCAAACAGCGTCAATGTCTGGATAAGGTGTCGAGTCATGTCGGTCGCCAAATCGATAGGGCTGAAAAATGGCCGTTTCTATCCGAACAGCCGCGTGAAATCGTTGTACAGGGCCAGCATCATCAAACCGGCAATTGCAACCAGACCCAGCTGCTGCCCTATCAGCTGGGTACGCTCCGAAACCGCGCTGCCCTTCACCCATTCGACAAGGTTGAACATCAAATGCCCTCCGTCCAGCACTGGGATGGGAAGCAGGTTGATGATCCCCAGCGAAACGCTGACCAGCGCCAGAAAGCCGAGGAAGGCCGTGATACCGATAATCGCGGTGGTCCCCGCGAACTCGGCGATTGTAACCGGTCCGGCGATGTTTTTGACCGAGGCCTCGCCGGTAATCATCCGCCCGAGGACACGGAGAGTGAGAATGCTCACCTCCCAGGTGCGCGCGGCCCCGTTGCCCAGAGCCTCGAGCGGACCCAAACGGACCAGGGTCGACAACTCCCGCAACTGGGGCTGATCCGTGTCGACG
>SLHN01000149.1 GCA_007136145.1 Thioalkalivibrio sp. | reverse complement strand
TGCTACCGATACCGCCAAAGATCTGCTCCAGCATACGACCCATCGCAGCGAGATTTTCGTTCAGAAGGCTGGGGAACGTGCTGCCCTTGATGTCGCCCTTATGGTAAACGCAGCCGTGTTCAACACCGGCAAGCTGCTCCAGATCCCTGAGAATGGCTTCCATCGGATCAATCCCACTGGAGCATGTCGGAGACCTGCTGCTTGAGGATGCGAACCGATGTGCGATTGTCGGTGACCAGACCCAGCGACTGCTCGTCCTCGACGTAAAGGGTAATCAAGTCATCGGTCGGGCTTTTGAGGATCACCTCGGTGATCTGCCCCAGATTCGCGGCCTTCTGAAAGGCCGGAACCACACCGGCAAGGAAGCCAAGAAACTCCATCATCTGCCCATCATCGATCGTCGATTCAACGATGTCTCCCATGGAGGTGGCCAGCGCGGCGCCCTTGACGCCCCGAATCCCCATCACTTCCTGAACAATCTGCTCTTTCATGATTCGTATCTCCTGAAGGCCATCGTATAGTGTCGCGCCACTCAGCCCTTGTAGCGCTTGATCGCGAGCGCGAGACTTCGCCGCATCAGTTCAAACGAGTTGGCAAGGTCACCGATCTCGTCATTGCGTTCGGATCGGATCGGACGCTCGACATTGCCGCGACTGATCGCATGTGCATTTTCGGTGATATCGACGATAGGCCGCACGATGGACGTTTTCACCACGCGATTGATGATCGCGAATACCACGGCGAACAGGAGAGTGAGCAGGAGCACGGCGATCAGACCGCGTTTCGCGACAAGAGTTGGCAGGTCCGGAAGCGGAACGCCCACCACACTGACCCCGACAACCGATCCCACGTGATAACCGAATCCGCTTTGCCCGCCATACGCGAGGATCTCGGGGGGCGCTTCCGCGGCAACCCCATGGCAGCGCAGGCAGCCCTCGCTGGCAACTTCCGGGGTGGCCGAAACCAGGAACTGCCCACCCTGCAGGGAACCCGTGGTGGAGATCCGGCCAAGGTCCGGATTGTTACGGAAGCGCATCAGAAGCGATGTCTCCAGATCCTCCGGGAGGTTCGTTGTATTCAATGGATTATCGGAAGAAACCTTGATGTAGTAATCCGGCTGCCGTAAACGGAATTTCTGCGCCACGAGATTCGCCGCCACCGTGGGCGACACCACCGGCGGGAAATGGATGTCCTGGTCCCTGAAATATTCACTTGTGTCTTCCGCAACCAATCGTCGAACGGAGTGCACCAGGTCAACAAGGAGGGTCAGTTCCTTTTCCGCCTGGCTGCGCACTTCCTGACGCGTTAGAGAATATGTTGCGACCAGAACCACGATCAGCCCGCCGATATAAAGGAGGACCATCGCCACGTTGAAATTCCTGATGATGCTGACGGAAGACCTGGCCTTCCAGGCGGTACGGCCCTCGGACTGATCTGTTGACGCGGATTCCTGCGATGGATCGGTCTGACTCACAACGACATCCTCCTCGGATCGCCTGACGCTGGCGGGACCCTATAAGGGATCCTCTATATTTGGCCCCACACCTTCAAGGGCGGGGTTCTTTCCCGTCGATTGGACATGCACGATTGCACAACCCCGCGGGCTTGCTTCTGGCATTCGCATCGATACCAAGCAAAAACGAAGGCTGAACCAGGCGCAATGACATTGCGAGCGAAGCGAGGAGACCAGAAAAGATACCCTTGACCAACACCTGATGGATCGCCATGTCCCACCGCGTTGCACCCGCCGCCACGGACTCCGTTGCTGGCGATGATGGTCCGATCCTTTTGTCGCTACCCCGCCCCCACCTGCAGCCCCCCAGGTAGAACGCCTGCTGCCGCAGTATCCGGTGGATAGCGGATAGGGTCAAGGCCATCCCATGGGGTCCGCGCATCATCCCGCGTTGCCGATCCAGTATCGTCGCCCCCATCACCCCGTAGGGTGCCAATGAGCGCAGCGAATTGCGCCGCTCGAGGCCTCCATACCACGGAGTCATCGCCACCCCGAGAACGGTGCAGTCAACCTTCGCCTCACGACACCCTGCCTGGCCTGCTACCCGCACCCTTGCTCCCTGCTACCACTCGCATTCACGCGGCAACGCGTGTTCACTATGCGCCATGACTCAAGCATTCCATGCCGCCGCGTTGATGCTGGTCCCCGGCCTGCCGCTTCTGCTCGCAGCGTTCTGGGCCATTCCCGGCCTGCGCGCTGGCATCGGCCGACTGGTGCCGCTGGCAGCATTGCCCGCTCTGCTGCTGGCGCTATTCAACGAACCCGGCGCCGTCGTTCATCTCGAATGGATCCTGCTCGGCACAACGCTCGGCGTCACCGAGATCACTCGGGTGTTCCTGCTGTTCACCGCGTTGCTCTGGCTCGCTGCTGGCATCTATGCGCGGGGGTATCTGCAGGATGACCCACGCCGGCCACGGTTCGAGCTGTTATGGCTGCTGACATTGTCCGGGAACCTATTATTGATCCTCGCGCTGGACGTGATCAGCTTCTATGCCGGTTTCGCACTGATGACCTTTGCCGCGTACGGGCTCGTGATCCATACCGGAAAAGCCGTGGCGCTGCATGCGGGACGGGTCTATCTCGCGATGGCCGTGCTCGGCGAGGGCCTGATCCTTGTCGGCCTTTTTCTTGCGTCGAACCAGACCGGCGCCGGGCTGCAACCGCAGCTGGCCGACCTCCCAGCCGCGGTCGCGGAATTCGGCCAACGCGACCTGCTGATCGCCCTGCTCTGGCTGGGTTTCGGCATCAAGGCCGGACTCCCGCTGCTGCACCTGTGGCTGCCACTCGCGCACCCGGTGGCACCGGTACCCGCAAGCGCGGTGCTGAGCGGCGCGATGATCAAGGCCGGGCTGCTCGGCTGGCTGCACACGCTGCCGATCGGTCTGCTGAGCATGCCCGGATGGAGCGCAACGATGATCGGGGCAGGACTGCTGGCGGCATTCGGCGCGGCGTTTCTAGCGCTACACCAGCAACATCCGAAGACCGTGCTGGCCTATTCCAGCATCAGCCAGATGGGGCTGATCACCGTGGGGGTCGGCATGGCGATGCAGGCACCGGACCTGCGCCCGCTGCTCATGGCCGCCGTCGCCGTTTACGCGCTGCATCATGGACTATCCAAGGGGGCACTGTTCCTCGGCGTCGGCATCGCCCGCCACCCAGGGCGTCTCGCCGGCCCGTTGCTCTGGCTCCTGCTCGCGCTGCCTGCGCTTTCGCTCGCCGGCGTGATGACCAGTGGCGTGGTGGCCAAGCTGGGGCTGAAGGCGGCGCTCGATACCCAGATGGCACTTCCGGATTGGTGGGCCCACCTGCCACGCCTGCTCGAACTGGCCGCGGTAGGTACCACGCTGATCATGGCCCGCTATCTCTGGCTGCTTCGTTCCGAAAACCAGGGTGACCGTGCCCCCGCAGCGTCGTGGGCGGGCTGGCTCATCCTGCTGGCCGCGGGTCCCGCCCTGATCTTCCTGCCCGGGCACTGGGGCCTGGCCGACCGCTCGGCGATAACCGCCAGCGACTGGATCAGCCTGACATGGCCGGTGCTAGCGGGTACCGCCGCGGCGCTCATCGCCAGCCGCACCCTCAAACCCTGGCCGATCCCGCCGGGCGATCTGCTGGCGCTGATCACCCCTCGCCCGGAAACGATGGCCGCCATCAGTGCCTGGATACTGGCGTGGCTACACTCGGCTCGAACCCAGATGAATCGGGCGCGGATTTCCGCGCGTCGCCGGCGCAACGATTTCCTGCGCCCCGACCGCTTCTGGCAACGCGAAACCACCCTGGTCTACACGGCAGTACTGACACTGGTGCTGTGGACCATGTGGTGGTGAACGCACGCCATCAACCCCTAGTGGGCCATGCGCAACGCCCACAGTAGGGTGCCGTGAGGCGAAGCCGAACCGCACCGGCACCACGTCGGCACGGACTCCCATGCATATAGGCCTCGAACGGCGCAATTCGCTGCGCTCATTGGCACCCCACGGGCCAACATTCTTCAAGACCGGTTCCGGTCAGCACTACGAGACTCGGAAATGGACCGAGGGCGCGAATACTGATGTAATAACTTTGTTGAGACTATCTAGGCGGAGAAATGGTCATGCGTACCACACTGCGAAAGATCGGGAACTCGCGCGGTGTCCTCATCCCGGCCGGGTTCCTGGCACAGTGTGAAATCACCGACGAGATCGAACTCCGCCTCGAGGGTGCGCGGATCGTCATCGAGCCGGTGACGCCCTCTCGGGAGGGCTGGTTCGATGGCTACCGCCCGGAAGACGACGAGGACGCCTGGCCTGAAACCGAAGTGGATAGCGACAACGGCGAATGGCAATGGTGAGGACTCGCCCCGCGGTCCGGCGGGGCGACGTCTATTGGGTCAACCTCGATCCGACCATCGGCACCGAGATCCGCAAGACACGCCCCGCCCTGATCGTCTCCCCGGACGACATGAACGCCGCTCTGCCCCGGGTGATCGTTGCGCCCATCACCAGCAAGGGACAACCTCTCGGGTGCCGGCCCGAACTCACCTTTCAGGGCAAACCTGCACGCATTCTTCTAGACCAGATCCGCTCCATCGACAAGAAACGCCTCGCAGGCAGAATGGGCGAGATCGACACCGATCTCTGGCACGATGTGCTGATACAGATGCTGGCGTGAGGCCCACTCAGCCGACTGGAGGAGCATGGTCTTCTGCACGCGCTGCAGTTACTGCTGGAGAAAACCATCGGGAAATCTCACGATCACAATTACAGATTCGGCCGCCTACTCCGCAAGTGGTGCATTTCGCGGCGATCATGGGCACCCTACGGAGGGATCTTTGCGT
>SLHN01000095.1 GCA_007136145.1 Thioalkalivibrio sp. | reverse complement strand
GGAGCGTCGTGCGGCCGCGCGAATCATCGCCGCCCAACTGGACGGGCAAACTCTGGGCCCACGCACGGAAACCCTGGGACTCGAGATACGGGCGCTGGAGGCCGAACGCCAATGGCTCGCACGTCGCCAGCAACAGCTTGCTGCCGAGATGGACGAACGCGCGGGTGAAGAACTGCGGGCGCTTCGTGACGATGTAAGGCGCCTGACCGAACGTGATCCGGAAGCAGCGACGCGCTTCGCGCCAGAGATACAAACGCTATACCAACGCATCGAACGCGTGGTGGAGACTCAGGCCCGCGTCCGCGAGCTGCAGAACCTGCGGGAGCGTTACGAGCAAGTCGAAAGGGATCTGACTCAAACTCTTGCGAGCATCCGCGAGCGTCTCGAAATCGGCGGCCTGACCGATGTGCTTGGGGGGCTGCTGATGGAGGAGGAGAGACGGCTACGGCGGCTAAGCGACCTCCGTTTTGTACTCCGCGACATCGAACGGGAACTGGCCCAGTCCAGACTGCGTGACATCACTCTCCGCGACGAGTTACGGACCCTGCCCCCGCCACCGCGCGGATTGGTCGACGACCTGGCGGAGGTCGAACTGCGCCGGCTGCAGCGCGAGGTGATCGAAACCCAGTTACGCGCCGACGAGCAGCTGACCGAACAGCTTCATCTGGCCGAGGGCCGGCTGCGTGGGGTGGTGGCGCAGGTCGAGGAATTGTCGCGGGTTCTGCGCGAGTCCCTGTTGTGGTGGCCCAGCCACTCGCAGGTTGGAATCGAGTGGTCGCAACGGATTCCGACCGCGGTGCTGGCG
Source organism: Thioalkalivibrio sp. (assembly GCA_007136145.1). Taxonomy (GTDB): domain Bacteria; phylum Pseudomonadota; class Gammaproteobacteria; order Ectothiorhodospirales; family Ectothiorhodospiraceae; genus Thioalkalivibrio. The sequence goes on along the minus strand of SLHN01000095.1, from coordinate 4,051 downwards.
TTTCTGGATCCCTCATCGTGGCAGGAGATCTACGACGCCCTCCACCAGGTGACGGTCGGTGGACCGCTGGGCGCACTGGCGACACTTTTCGTCGCGGGCCTGCTGCTGGTCTGGGGGCGTGGTGCACGAAGTCACCTGGCCCGGCTCGCGGAAATGACGACGCATCGCTTCACTGACCGTATCGGCCTGACCTTTCAGGCGATCGGCTGGAGCCTCCTCCGTGTCCTGCCGATGCCGGTACTGTTGGCTTCAACGGGCTTTCGCCTCGAACGCATTCCGGATGTTGGTCCGGGCATCGAGATCCTGGCACTTGTCCTTTTCAGTGCCGCACTGTGGTGGCTGGTCGGGCACCTCTTCCTGTTGTTCACCAGCAAGAACGGTGTCGGCATGGCACACCTCGACTGGAACCCGCTCGTGGTCCGGCGCCTGCGCAGGCATCTCGCCTGGTACCTGCCCGCGCAGTTGCTGCTGATTGTCTTCCTCGGGCTGACCTTCGGACATCCCAGCGAGCTTGTAGCCGATGTCTTCGGCCGGGCTGGCCTGCTTGCCGCGACATTGTTCACCGGCTTCTTTGCCTGGCACATGCTCGCTCCACGTACCGAGTCGGAAGCCACCGAGCGCCAGGAACGCCGGCGGCGCCTCGTCCGCATCGCGCTCACCATCCTCGCTCTGGTGCTGATTGGTCTGGTCCTTTCGGGCTACCTGCTCACGGTCGGAACGCTGCTCGGGCGGATCATCAACACCGTGATCGTGGTGGCAGCCGTTTGGCTGGGCTACAGTCTGGCCGAACGGGCCCTGGTCCTTAGCGAGACCCGACTGATGATTCGCCGGATGCGCGAACAGCGGGCCAAGAGTGCCGCGTTGGAAGCGGGCAGTGTGATGGGCGAGGGCGCTGTACTCGACATACCGGAACCCCATCTCAGTGTCGAAAACATCAACCAACAGACCCGGACCCTGTTGCGCGTGACCGCGGGTGCCGCGCTGGCTCTCGGCATACTGTGGGTCTGGGCCGAAATTCTCCCCGCGTTGACCTGGCTCGATGGCGTGACACTCTGGTCACGCACTGTCGTGGTCGGAGAAACCGAGATCCTTAGCCGCGTGAGCCTGCAGGATTTCCTCCTGGCAATGTTTCTGGGAGTGTTGTTCACCCTGGCGGCACGAAACCTCCCCGGCCTGATGGAAATCCTGCTCTCCCGCAGCACCATGATGGACGCCGCCGGTCGCTACACCGTCACCACGTTACTGCGCTATGTCCTCGCGGTCGTCGCCGTCATCAGCGTGTTTTCGCTGCTCGGGCTGCGCTGGAGCGAGCTGCAGTGGATGGTTGCCGCCCTGACTCTGGGCCTTGGCTTCGGCCTGCAGGAGGTGGTGGCCAATTTTGTCTCCGGCATCATCATGCTGTTCGAACGTCCGGTGCGCGTCGGCGACACCATCACCATCGGCGAGTACAGCGGCACGGTGTCGCGCATCCGCACCCGGGCGACTACGATCGTCGACTGGGACAACCGCGAAATCGTGATCCCGAACAAGAACTTCATCACCGAACGATTGATCAACTGGACCCTGTCCGACACCATGACCCGAGTCGTGATCCCGGTCGGCGTCAGCTACGACGCCGATGTCGACGAGGTCATGGAAACCCTGCGCGGCATCGCCGAGACCAGCCCACTGGTGCTGAAGGAGCCACCGCCCAGCGTACTGTTCCTGCAGTTCGGCGACAGCGCGCTGAACTTCGAACTGCGGATCTACGTGAACCAGCTCAAGGATCGGATGGTAACCATCAGTCATCTGCACAGGACCATCATCAGGGAATTCCGCGCCAAGGGGATCGAGATTGCCTACCCGCAGATGGACTTGCATATCCGAGACATAATCCCCGGCAAATCGAACGCGTCACTGGCACCTGGACACCCTCGGGTTCCGCAAGGACAGGACCCGAACCCGACCACCTGAAGGCACCGTCTCTCATTGCCCGAAACGGTTGTCCACTGCCCCGGATCCCCCTGTCAGCGCATCGGGTATCCGGACCCTGCGCCCCAGGTGATCCGCATGCTGCTGGAAAAGGTCCATGAATCGTCGCTGAAAGCGACGCACATACTTGTCCTTGGCGTGAGCGATCCTCGTGACTTCCCAGGGAAAGAGGTGGCTGAGGTCGCGAGCTTCGAGATCACCATCATGTTCGGGCTGAAATGCCAGATCCGCGATCACGCCGATTCCCATTCCCTCCCGAACATAAGTCTTGATGACGTCGGTATCCACCGCACTCAGCACCACTTTGGGGCGCAATCCCACTTTCGCGAAACTCGTACTGAGCGTCCGCCGACCGGTGAATCCAAAAACATAGGTGATCATCGGATATTCACAGAGGACCCCGAGCGAAATAGGCTGGCGTGACAGCACCGGGTGGCCCCGCGGTGCGATCAGGCAGCGATTCCACCGATAGGAGGGCAGCGATACCAGCAACGGATGATCGCCGATGGCCTCAGTGCAAATTGCCAGATCCACCTGGTCCGCCAGCGTCATGTCCACCAGTTGCGCGGGTGTACCCTGCAGGATTTGCACCTCGACCTCGGGGTAGGCGTCGCTGAAACGATGCAGAACCGCCGGGAGTACATACCGCGCCTGCGTGTGCGTGGTGCCGATACGCAGGGCACCCCGTCCCTCCTCCACATAATCCCTGCCAATCGCGACGATATTCGCGACCTCGGCGAGCATGCCGCGCGCGTGCGCCAACACCTTGCCCCCGGCTTCGGTCAGCCCGACCAGCCGCTTGCCGTTGCGCCGGAACAAAGGTGTTCCGAGCTCGCTTTCCAGCAACCGCAAATGCTGCGATACCGCCGGCTGGACCAGATGTAACGCCTGAGCGGCCCGGCTGACACTGAACCCATGGTCCACCAGTGCAATCAGCGACCGTATCTGCCGCAGCTCCATATCATTTTCCGTTATGATTAATGAATATGTATTATTTTACTTGATACATGGGGCAGTCAATACTTCGGGACAGGTACCAGCGAACGCGCATGCGCGACCGCACTTCCAATTCACACAGGAGACTCCCGATGTTTCACACCGCGCCACACACCATACCGAAGCCGCATGGCAGCCTTTTCGCCGAACACGGCGCCCTCTTCGATGAGGATGGATTCCTGCTGAACCTTGAGCAGTGGAATGAAGCGCTGGCTCAGCGCATCGCCCAGCGCGAAGGTGTCAGCCATCTTTACGAACCGCACTGGCGGTTGATCCGTCACGTCAGGGAACGCTTCCTCGCGCTTGGCGGATTTCCCAGCCTGCGACGGGTTTGCCGGGCAACCGGGCTATCCCGAAGCGAAGTTCATGAGCTATTCGGCGGCTGCCTGCCAGTTTGGCGAATCGCAGGTTTGCCGAACCCGGGAGAGGAAGCAAGGACCTATCTCTAACGCGTCCCCCGGCTCCCGCCCGCTATCTCGGTGGTTCGGCCAGCGTCGACGGCAGCGAGCCAAGACCTTCCGCAGGCTCCGATAGGGAGGATCGGGTCGTTACGGCCTGGTTGCGGCGGATCGTGTCAAGGCGGCGCACGAAATCTTCCATGAGAGCCTTGTAAAGCCGTTCACCGATCACCTTGTCCTCGACTCCCGCATCCAGATTCGGGTTATCGTTGACCTCGATGACCATGACCCCGCGTTCGGTCATCTTGAGATCGACACCGTAAAGGCCATCACCGATCAGGTTCGCTGCTTTCACCGCCGTGCGCACCACGGCAGCCGGTGCCTCGGCAACGTCCAGGGTTCGAAAGCCACCGTGACGCGGGCCGCCCTTGGCTTCGTGGTTGACGATCTGCCAATGTTTGCGCGACATCATGTACTGCGAGGCATACAGCGGCTTCTTGTTCAGCACCCCGATGCGCCAGTCGTATTCGGTATAGACGAATTCCTGAGCCAGGATCAGATCGCTTTCCTTCAGCAACTTTTTCGCGATCGATTCGAGTTCCGATCGGGTGCTTGCCTTGAACACTCCACGCGAGAAACTGCCGTCCGGGATCTTCAGCACCACGGGGTAGCCGATCAGCTCCTCG